>CAKVLT010000013.1 GCA_934757945.1 uncultured Bulleidia sp.
GTGTCAGAAGAATTTAAACTTTTATGGTTCATAATTAAAACCTCCTACACTATATGTATTTGTAAAAAAAGATAAAATTCTCTGAAAAAATTAAAAAACCTCTCGAATTTATCGAAAGGTCTTGAAACTTACATTGTTTCGTGGCAGGTTCTTGAAATAACGTCCATCTGCTGTTCACGTGTCAGGTCGATGAACTTAACTGCATAACCAGATACACGAATTGTAAAGTTAGCATATTCTGGTTTTCCCGGATGTTCCATTGCATCCTTTAATTTTTCAATACCAAATACATTGACATTCAGATGATGAGCACCCTTTTCAAAGTATCCATCTAATACGTTGACAAGGTTGTTGATTCTTTCTTCTTCAGAATGTCCTAACGCTCCTGGATTGATTGTCTGTGTATTGGAAATACCATCCAGTGCATATTCATAAGGAAGCTTGGCTACAGAGTTCAAAGAAGCTAATAAACCATTCTTCTCTGCTCCATAAGCAGGGTTAGCACCTGGCGCAAATGGTGTATACGCACCACGTCCATCAGGAAGTGCACCTGTTGCTTTACCATAAACTACGTTGGATGTGATTGTCAGGATGGAAGTTGTTGGTTCAGAATCCCGGTATGTATGATGCTTAGCCACCTTCTTCATGAATGTTTTTAATAACCATACAGCAATTTCATCTGCGCGTTCATCATCATTACCATATCTTGGGAAATCCCCTTCAATCTGATAATCCACTACCAGTCCGCTTTCATCACGCACTGTTTTTACACGTGCATATTTGATAGCACTTAAAGAGTCTACTACGTGAGAGAAACCTGCAATACCTGTCGCAAATGTTCTGCGCACATTGGTATCAATCAGCGCCATTTCAGCTGCTTCATAGTAATATTTATCATGCATGTACTGGATCAGATTCAGAATATTTACATAAAGACCTGCCAGCCAGTCGAGCATGAGATCGTATTTATGCATGACTTCTCCATATTCCAGATATTCAGATGTAATTGGACTGTATTCAGGACCTACCTGCATATGGTTTCCCTGCTTATCCAGGAACTTTTCATCCTTACCGCCATTGATAGCATATAACAAACATTTTGCAAGGTTGGCACGAGCTCCAAAGAACTGCATTTCCTTACCTGTTTCTGTAGCACTTACACAGCAGCAGATACTGTAGTCATCTTTCCAGACAGGGCGCATAACATCATCATTTTCATACTGAATACTGGAAGTATCAATAGAAATCTTAGATGCATATTTACGGAAATTAACCGGCAGTTTCTTTGTATATAACACGGTTAAGTTAGGTTCAGGAGAAGGTCCCATGTTTTCTAATGTATGTAAGAAACGGAAATCGTTCTTAGTCACCATATGACGACCATCCATACCTAATCCACCCACTTCCAATGTTGCCCATACAGGGTCACCGGAGAATAACTGATTATAAGAAGGAATACGTGCAAACTTGACCATTCTGAACTTTAATGTCATATGGTCAATCAGTTCCTGCGCTTCACTTTCAGTGATTGTTCCATTATCCAGATCTCTTTGAATATAGATATCCAGGAATGTGGATACTCTTCCCACGGACATAGCTGCACCATTCTGTGTCTTGACAGCAGCTAAATATCCAAAGTATACCCACTGTACTGCTTCATGTGCATTTGCTGCAGGTCTGGAAATATCATATCCATACGTAGCTGCCATCTGTTTCATGCCGTTTAATGCACGAATCTGATCAGCAATTTCTTCTCTTTGACGGATGATATCATCTGTCATTGTACCATCACCGCAATTAGCGAAATCTTCTTTTTTCTTTGCAATGAGGAAATCAATACCATACAGAGCTACTCTTCTGTAGTCTCCTACGATTCTTCCTCTTCCATAAGTATCAGGTAAACCTGTAACGATATGAGAATGACGTGCTGCCTTCATTTCAGGCGTATAGGCATCAAATACTGCCTGATTGTGTGTTTTATGATATTCATTGAAAATCTGGTCATACTTTTCATTGACATGATACCCATAGTTTTCTGCAGCCTGCTGTGCCATCTTGATACCGCCATATGGCATAAATGCACGCTTCAATGGTTTATCTGTCTGAAGACCAACAATCTTCTCCATATCTTTCAGTGCTTCGTCAATGTAGCCAGGGCCATAGGCAGTCAAACCGGATACCACTTCAGTTTCACAGTCTAACACACCGCCTTTTTCACGTTCAGCTTTCTGAAGTTCCTGTACTCTTGCCCACAGTTTGTCAGTTGCTTCAGTAGGTGCGGCTAAAAAGCTTTCATCACCATCATATGGTGTGTAGTTGTTCTGGATGAAATCGCGCACATTGACATCATCCAGCCAGTGAGTACCTTTAAACCCTTTCCATTCTTCTCTCATTGTTTCTCTCTCTTTCCTTTTCCATCAAGAATATCCTGTGCTTTGCGGATATCTTCTTCGCCAGGTGCTTCCACATCTTTTAAAGGATATGGTATTCCCAGCTTTTCCCATTTGTAGGCACCAAGAGAATGGTATGGCAGAATTTCAATCTTCTCCACATTCTCCAGTGTCTTGATAAATTCTCGTGTGCGATACAGTGCATCTTCATCATCACTGATTCCCTTCACAAGAACCTGTCTGATCCATATTGGCTTATGGATAGAGGACAAATAACGGAACCCTTCCAGAATGTTGGCGTTATCCACACCAGTAAGACGTTTGTGTACATCCCTGTCTATATGCTTAATATCGCACAATAACAGATCTGTCACTTCCATCAGTCTTGCAAATGTTTCAAACCATGTACCTTCTTTTGTAAATGGCTGTAACGCTGTGTCAATACAGGTACTGATATTTCTTTTCTTAGCTTCTGTAAAAAGTTCCAGTAAAAAATCTGTCTGTAATAACGGTTCTCCTCCGCTTACAGTGATACCACCTTCACTCCCCCAGTAACTTCTGTACCTTTCCGCCTTATCCAGAATTTCCTCTACGGACATGGTATGATCCGTATCCAGTTTCCAGGTATCCGCATTATGACAGAACTGGCAACGCATTCTGCATCCTTGTAAAAAGATAATAAACCGTACACCAGGCCCATCTACAGACCCAAAAGTTTCAATGGAATGTATTTTACCAACTGTCATAACTCTCTTCCCTTCAAGACTTGTAAAGTGTACTAGATTTCCTTTGAATTGTCTTGTATTACTATCTCGTTTATTTCACAAACTGACATTCTTACAGAATATTGGTATATTTTATCGAGAAAAAATGAACACACTCCTCATTTCTGGTACATTGTTTTCATTGAGATACCCTATACTGATGAAGAAAAGAGGAATACATATATGTACAAGATTATAGCCTGTGATTTAGACGAAACACTGATTGGTAAAGACAGAACCATTTCCATAGAAAACATACAGGCCATTCGTCAGGCAACAGAAAAAGGGGTTCTCTTTGTTCCATGTACAGGAAGAGGGTACAGTTCCGTCCACAACACCACAAAAGAATTAGGACTCTATGGTAAAGAAGGCCAATATGTTATCTCCTATAACGGCGGAGCCATTACAGAAAATAACGATGAAAAGCTTTTATACTTTCAGGGTATCACCTTTGAAGAAGCTTCCTCACTGTATAAAAAAGGACTGACATACGAACATATCTGCATCCATATCTATACAACAGATCAGGTATGGGTCAGAAACTTCTATCCTGAAGAAGTGGAATATCTTTCCAACAGACAGCCATGTACAGAAATCTTCTCTGATGACATTGATTTTCTGAAAGGCAAAGAGATTGTCAAAGCCATTTACATGAATACCGATTATACATATCTTAAAAAAATAGAAGCAGAAATAGCAGACCTTACCACAAATCTGGACGTATCCTTTTCTTCCAACAGATATATGGAATTTAATCGTAAGGGAGTTTCCAAAGGTAACGGACTACAAAGATTATGTGACCTGTTACATGTGGATATTCAGGATACCATTGCCATTGGAGATAACTACAATGATCTTTCCATGATCAAAGCCGCAGGTCTTGGAGTAGGAGTTGCCAATACTGCAGAAGGAATGAAGAAAGAGTGTAACTACATTACAGAACATGATTGTGATCATAGTGCCGTAGCCGAAGTCATTCATAAATTCATACTTTGACATACTCCCACGACTAAAGTCGAGGGAGTCTAAAACCAAAAAGTTCTAGGATTCATCGTATGACTTTCAACCATTTGGTATATAGTTCATACACAGAATCAATGTTTTGTGGATTTCCAGTCAGACGACTGTACTTTTTCTCACACAGGCTCTATGTCTGGAGCCTTTTTTTGTATATTCAGCTCTGGTTAAAAACCAAAGCACTGTTTCATGGATATTCCTTGTTGCTTCATATTGGAAATAAGGGTATCGTGCAGTTCCACAAAATGTGGGAAGTTAGTTTTACATTTATCACCATCGGGTGTAGTTAATGTGTTACTTGTGTTACAAATCAGAAACGCTGAATACAGGTCACGTTGTACTTCATGCCCATCAATTGTTTTGAATCGTTCACTGAGATCAGGCTTTATGTATTCTCCTGTATCGTGGTGAAACTGAGAAGCTCTGTATTGAGAAACATCAATTTCATGGTACGGGATATCATACTGTTCGGCTTTACGCTTCAACTCAGCTTGCATAAATCCTGGTGAGCGGTTCTTTATCGAATGACCATACCGTTTCTTACGTTTGTACTTATGTACTTGCTTAACAGCGCCATCCTTTGTTTTTACAGCTGACAGCTTCTCAGAACGTTCTGTTTTCTTAGAACGGCACTGTAACTTTTTGAATTGCATCGGTTCTAAGATAAATTCACTAGTCGTCTGTATCAGACGATTCAGAAACGTTCTGTGACTTGTTTGTATATAAGCTGTTTGCTTTCTATACAAGACTCTTAACTTACGTTTCAACCTCTTACAACGTTTTGTAACTACCCAATGATGTTTTCCTCTTTTCGCAATCCCATCTGCATTATAGTTATCTGGATTATGCAGACGCATGGAGCGTTCTATTTGCTTTTGCAGATGACGTATCTGTTTGTCATACACATCTGATAGTGGTGCAAGCTGTGTAAGATTTAAACCATCTTCAGATGCGGTAGCTATGGTAGAAGTTCCGAAATCAACACCTACCACGTTTGTATAATCACACTTCTTTAATTTCTTAGGTGCCTCACCACGCAAGGTGATGATTGCATAGTAGTGATATCCACTATCAAATTCGATACACTTCAATGAGGTATATACAACATCCACACTTAATATCACTCTGTTTACCATTTCATTCATGTATGGTGTATCTTCCGGAAGCACTAACTTATAGAAATGCCCCATAAATTTTATCTTTGACCAGTCACGGAGAATAACTCCATTGGAACTTCTTTTTTGCTTGATACAGTCAAACTCGTTGTATCTCTTAAAACGCAAACGCTCACCATCCCCATACAGAACTTTCTTAACACCACTATACACAGCGTTTACTTCTGCCTGTGCTTGTTGCGAAGAAATATAGTTCTTGTGGTTATGCTGCATTGTTTTGATATACTGTTCAAAATCAGTTTTCAGGAGATGATACTCTTCAACTTTAGCATTCATCAGGTTTGCCAGCTCCTGTTTGCGTTTCTTCTGTTCCTTGGACAGCTTCTTCTTTTTACTAGAGAGACCAGAAGCGCCATATTCCATCTTTGCGTCCTGATAATCCTTATCACGATATAAAGCATCCAATCTCTCTTGAGCACATTTTACTAATGTATTATGAATCCTATTGCAGAAGAAGAAACACTTAGATAAGAAACGCTCTTCTGATTCACATAAATCCAATTTTACTCTCAATGTATACATAGTGTTTCTCCTTTCTCAGTACACATATATTATACCGTATGGTATATACCACCAGCATACTCAAAGTACACTATCTAACTAAAAAGCCATTCATCCTCACGGCTAAAGTCGAAGGCTTTCTGGCTAAATTGTTGAAAAGGTAAATTAAAAACAGAAGAGATTTATTTTTTCTCTTCTGTTTCAAATTCATCAATATCCACATCCAGTGGCAGATCCAGCTCTTCGCTGACATATCTGCCATTTTTTTTACGTTGCCTGACACACTCTGTAAGAATGTATTCTATCTGACCGTTGATACTTCTGAAATCATCCTGTGCCCATCTGGAAAGATCTGCATATAACTTTGAGGAAATACGTAGAGGAATCTGTTTTTTATCCATCAATACAGACTGCCTGAATTCACCACAGGCTGTGCATCCTTATTGCCACACAATACCACCAATAAGTTGCTCACCATCTGTGCTTTTCTTTCTTCATCCAGCTCTACAGTTCCGTTTTCCTGTAATCTTTCCAAAGCCATTTCTACCATTCCCACTGCACCGTCAACGATCATCTTTCTTGCATCTATAATAGCACTTGCCTGCTGTCTTTGTAACATAACAGACGCAATTTCAGGCGCATAGGCAAGATATGTAATGCGTGCTTCAATGATTTCAATACCAGCCAGTTCCACTTTGCTCTGAATTTCATCTCTGATTCTTTTAGCCACAATTTCACTGCTGCCTCTTAAAGAACCATCATCTGCCTGTCCATCTCCTGTGGTATCCACATTCTGAGCTACATCATATGGATAAACTCTGACAACATTACGCAATGCCGCATCACATTGTAAAGAAAGATATTCTTTATAGTTATCTACATTAAATACTGCTTTATATGTATCATTGACTTTCCAGATAACGGCAATACCAATTTCTACTGGATTGCCAAGACAGTCATTGATTTTCTGTACTGCATTATTTAAAGTCATCATCTTTAAGGAAATCTTCCTGCTCACCATTTCTGTTCCAGCATTTGTACCACTCTGCAAAAATACAGAAGTGGATGGTTTATTCACATCTCCAGACTGAGATAATTTTGTTTTTGCAGCAGGGTTCACTGCAACACAGAATGGATTTACAAAGTAGAAACCATCATCTTTTAATGTACCGACATATTTACCAAATAATGTTAATACAAGAGCTTCCTGAGGCTTTAAAACTTTTAAGCCTGCAGGTAAAATACACAAAATTACAAACAGAATCACACTGATGGCTCCTGTGAAAGGATTGTCTGACGCAATACTTACAATAAACAACCCCACACAGATAAGCATACCTGCAATAATGCCCAGCAATACTGCCATACCGTTTTTTGATTTACTTAATACTTTTTCTTCCATATATACAACCTCCTGTAGGTTACATCCAAATGATATCATTATGATATCAGCTGTGCAAGAGAAAAGAAAAAGATCTTCGGGAATTATCCGTTGATCTTCTTCAGCACTTCTTTCAGCTTTGATAAATCAGAAATACAGTAATCTGCCTCAGTTGTGTGTGCTTCGCCCACAAAGCATGTAACCATGCCTGCATTTGCGCCGCAGATATCACTGGAAAGGGAATCTCCCACCATCAGACACTGATCAGCAGATATACCCTCAAGATGCTGTAAACAATAGTCAAAGAATTCTTTTGACGGTTTACTGTACCCAATCTTTTCAGAAATAAAATACTGTGAAAAACAGTTCTGGATCTTTGCTATCTGCAATCTGTGCACCTGTTGTTCATAAGGTCCGTTACTTGCGACTGCAAGTACATATCCTTCTTCTTTAAGAAATGCAAGTATTTCTTCCACATGGGGCATCAATATGGCACTGTCATATAAAGATGCACGGAAGTATTCTTCAAATGATGGCCCGTCACACTCAAACCCCAGTGCTTTAAAGACATTGACAAAACGTATCTTTTTCAACGTTTCAAAATCCAGTTTCCCCATTTCCAGCTGTCTCCATAACTTTGAATTTTCAAGTTCAAAAATATCAAACATATAGGGTTCATAAGCTGGTAACCCAAAATGTGCAAATCCGTTTTGCAACGCCTCTTTGACATACCCGTCAAAACTTAACAGTGTGTTATCAATATCCAGTAATACTGCTTTAATCATCTATTTTATAAATCCTTTCAAAAACTTCTTTGCAGAACGCACACCCATATTTACAAGTTCATTTTCCACTTTATTGACTGCTTTTCTCTGCAATCTTCCTGCCCATTGGTCTTTCTGCTTTGTAACACGGGCCTTTTCCTTTGCCTTTTGAGCTTCTTCTATTGCGGCCTCTTTCTCTTTTTCTTCAGCATCCAGAATTCTTTCCATCTCTTCATAGGCACTGTCCGGATCAAAAGCCTTTTCATACTTTCCATAGATAGAATCAGAAGAAATGTACTGCTGTACTATCATATCCTCCAGAATTCCCATCTTCGACTGTGGTGGCAGGATCTTTGTCACTTCCACTACAGAAGGTGTACCTTCACTGTCTAATACAGAAACTAATGCCTGTCCTGTTTTCAGCTGTGTAATCTGTTCAGAAGTATCAAAAGCTGGATTGGCTCTGAAACTGTCTGCTGCCAGTTTTACTGCACGTATCTCCGTTGGTGTATAGGCACGTAAAGCATGCTGGATACGATTACCAAGCTGTGCAAGAACAGAATCCGGAATATCCGCAGGATTCTGCGTGATAAAAAACACTCCTACACCCTTGGAACGTATCAGCTTGACAGTTCTTTCTATGTTCCTTAAAAACTCTTTGGAAGCTCCATCAAACAACAAATGTGCTTCATCAAAGAAGAAGACAACTTTAGGATTTTCTGTGTCCCCTACTTCAGGAAGAGTTGTATATAACTCTTCCAGCATCCAGTTTAAGAACACTGCATACAGTAAAGGATGCTGAAACAACTCTTCACATTCCAGAATATTCATCATACCCAGGCCACCTTCTGTAGTGATCCAGTCCTGAATATTCAATGCAGGCATACCAAAGAAAATATCTCCGCCTTCCTGTTCCAGTTTCAATACCTTTCTTTGAATCACCCCTGTAGTTGCCCTGGCAATATTACCGTATTTACCACTTAATTCAGCAGAGTGTTCACTGACATACTGCACCATGGCCTGAAGATCTTTGATATCGATAATATCCAGTTCCATATCTTCAGCTATTTTAAAGATGATTGTCAATACACCTTCCTGCGCTTCTGTTAATTCCAGTGCTCTTGCAAAAAGACGTGGGCCCATTTCCTGTATACTTGCACGTACAGGATGTCCCTTCTTCTGAAAGACATCAAAGAAATGGACAGGATATTTCTGAACAGGAAACGTTTCTATTCCCATAGAATTCAGTCTTTCCTGAATCACAGAAAGATCTCCCTCCTGTATCATGCCTGTAAGGTCTGCTTTTACATCCGCAATAACAGTCGCAATACCCAATTGGCTCATAGATTCTGCCAATACTTTTAAAGTGATGGTTTTTCCTGTACCTGTAGCACCGGCAATCAGCCCGTGTCTGTTTAACATGGAAGGATATACATAGATATCTTTTTCTTCTGCTTTACCCAATAGAATCTTATTATCTTTAATCATAATTCTTATCCTCTTATGTCAGTATTATACGCATAACCGTGGTCTCTTCACAACTGCACCTTAAAAAAGAACCGGATAACATACATCCGATTCTTATACTTACTGCACTTTTGTCTTTCCTGCCAGCACGTTTTTATAATCTTCCAGATTCTTCTGCAATAAAGCAGGCGTATCCAGTTCATACGGACACTTTGCCTTACATGCATTGCAATGAAGACAGGTTTCAATCTTTGCCATTTCCTTTTGCCAGTAGGTATTTAACCAGGCTTCAGACGGCGCTCTTCTTAACATCAGTGACATACGCGCACACTGATTGATCGTAATTCCCTGAGGACAAGGCATACAATACCCGCACCCTCTGCAGAAATCACCCGATAATTCTTCCTGTTCTTTTGCAATAAAAGCAGCTGTTTCTTCATCCATACAAGGTGTATCACTCATGTAGGATATCCATTCTTCCAGTTCTTTTTCCTTCTGAATTCCCCAGATAGGTAATGTATTAGGATACTGACACATATAGGCCATGGCGGCTCTGGAGTTACTGATCAATCCCCCGGCAAGTCCCTTCATGCATACAAATCCCATATCTTTTTCCTGACACATCTGTACAAGTCTGATTTCCTGCGGACCAGACAGATAACTGAAAGGAAACTGCATAGTTTCATACAAACCGGATTCCACACATTCATACGCAACACCTATCTTATGGGCTGTCACACCGATATGTCTGATTTTCCCCTGTTTTTTAGCTTCCAGCATGCATTCATACATGCCAGTACCATCACCAGGCTTATAACATTGCCCAACACAATGAAACTGATACACGTCAATGTACTCCGTCTGCAGTTTTTCCAGAGAAGTTTCCAGATCTTTCCAGAAATCTTCAGGTGTAGTCGCTGCAGTCTTTGTAGCAATATACACCTTATCCCTCATGTCCTTAAAAGCTTCTCCTACCTTTTCTTCAGAATCAGAGTAGGCTCTTGCCGTATCAAAATAGCGCATACCACCTTCATAAGCTTTTCTTAAAAGATACACTGCCTCTTCCTTTGAAATACGCTGTACAGGTAAAGCACCAAACGCATTCTGCGGTACAGTGATACCTGTTTTTCCCAAAGTCACCATTTTCATAATTGTATTCTCCTTAAACAAAAGAGTGTCACATGGACACTCTTATATTACATCTTTTCAGGTGCAGTTACACCAACAAGATCCAATGCATTTTTCAATGTGATCATTGTCGCATGAATCAGACCAAGTCTCTGGTTTGTCAGTTCAAGATTTTCAGGATTGTATACTCTGCATGCATTGTAGTAGCTGTGGAATACCTTTACCAAAGAGATGATATAGTCTGTAATATGGTTAGGCTTACGACTCTTAGCCGCATTTGCAACTTCCTGAGGGAATTCAGAGATGAGTTTCAACATCTGTAATTCCTTTTCTTCTGTCAGCAGATTATAGCTGTCCACTTTTTCAAAAGATGGAACATCTTCTCTTGTAACAATGGAATTCATTCTGCTGTAAGCATACTGTGCATAATATACAGGGTTATCATTTGTCTTTGTACGTGCCAGATTCATATCAAAGTCCATATGGCTTCCAACGTCCTTAGATACGAAGAACCATCTTGCCGCATCCACACCAACATCTTCACACAATTCTCTGATAGTAATGGCATTACCTGTACGTTTGGACATCTTGACTTCCACACCGTTATCCACCATTCTTACCATCTGGATCAGGTCTACCACCAGCTGTTCAGGCTTGTAGCCAAGTGCTTCAAGAGCACACTTCATACGGATAACATAGCTGTGATGGTCAGCACCCCATAAGTCAATCAGAGTATCATAGCCTCTTTCAAACTTATATACATGGTTGGCAATATCCGGTGTAAGGTAGGTTAATAAGCCTGTACTCTTACGCAGTACTCTGTCCTTATCATCGCCATATTTACTGGACTTGAACCATAAAGCACCCTCAGCTTCATACGTCAGATCCTTTTTCTTCATTACTTCCAGAACATCTTCAATACGTTTGGAATTATTCTCATAGAAGAAACGTTCATGCATCCAGGAATCAAAATGTACTCTGAAAAGATCAAGATCTTCTCTGATGGCGTCCAGTTTCATTTCAATGCCTTCATCCTTGAAGTAATTAGTGCGTTCTTCCTCATCTGCATGAAGCCACTTATCTCCGTCTTTAGACTGGATTTTCTTAGCCACTTCCACAATATCTGCCGCGTGATACCCTTCTTCCGGTAACGGATAAGAAATACCATACAATTCACAATATCTGGAATAAATGGATTCTGCCAGCATATCGATCTGATGACCTGCATCATTGACATAGTATTCTCTTAAAACATCATAGCCGGACACTTTTAAGATTCTTGTCAGCGCGTCACCCCATGCCGCGCCACGGGCATGACCGCAATGCAGATTTCCTGTAGGGTTGGCAGAGACGTATTCCACCAGCACCTTTTCACCATTACCGACATTGTTAGTACCATATGCCTCTTTTTCTTCCAGTACTTTGTTAATAACGGAAGATAATGCACTGGCCTTCATACGGAAGTTAATAAATCCAGGATTAGCAAGTTCTACACTTTCTGCACCAGCATAGTTTTCCTTCAAGTATTCCACCAATGGTTCTGCAATCATCATTGGTGCTTTATGTAACTGCTTGGCTAAGCGCATAGCCACACTTGTGGAATAATCCCCCATCTTAGGATCTCTTGGTGTTTCCACAACCACTTGTTTTTCATCAGGTTCTATATCATAGACATGCTTTACAGCATCTTTCACAGCCTGTAAAATTTCTGTTTCAAAATTACTCATTTTCTGATTTCCTTTCTTTTTATACAATACCCCGTAAAGTGTACCACAAACTCATGAAAAGTACCTATACAAGGTGATACAATGAACTTAGAAATATAGTAAAAGGAGATCTCTTTATGTCAAAGAAACCCAATACTGTCAAAAATATAAAGACAGATGCTGCAAAACCATTCATACTCTTCTCCTTTGATGGTGCAGTGATGTATACAGAGCCGGCAATTCTTGCCACCTATCGTCACGTATTTGAAAAGCTTGGAAACGGCATGGAATTACAGCCTCAGAACGATCAGGAAATCTTACGTTCTTCAGAAAAAGAGGTCTTTGAAAAATATTTACCAGAAGTGGATACTATGAAAGCCTTACAGATGTACAACACCTATCAGTCTTCTCATCTGATTGATATGATTCAGCCAATGCACGGAGTAAGAGATTTATTGCTGTGGTTAAAGCGTAAAGAATATACCATCGGTATTGTTTCAGCAAGGGACAGAAATATCATTGTGGATCTGTTACAGCATACTGGTATATTCGAATTCTTCGATATCATTATCGGTACAGCCGGGCATAATCTAGAAAGAAGTGATGCCATACTCAAAGCCTGCAGGTTAGCCAATGCCCAATCCTGTATCTTTATAACCGATTCCGCCAACAACATTCTTGCAGGTATTGCCTCAGGTGCCTTCACCATCGGAATTGTCTCCCACCCGGAAAGAACAGCAGCTCTTTCTGAAGCGGGAGCAGGGTTTCTGACAAAAGATTATCACCAGATCAAAAAACTCATCCAGGGAGAACCATTCTGGTTAGCATATACACTGTTATATCCTGAAGTCATAGAACGCATGCAGCTGGAAGCACAGAAACGTCAGGAAAAAGAAGAGAAAAAGCTCAGACAACAACAAAAGAAAAAGAAGAAACAAAACACAAAAACAGCGCAAAAATAACGCTGTTTTTTTAGTACAACATATTTTATTTCAAACTATAATGCAATGTATGTTCAGGACTGTCCCAATGTTCATTGGCAATCCAGTAACTTGTCAGATTGGTTAAGTTATATACCGCACTATGCACAGTAGTACCCTTGGTTTTATCTCCTTCTACAACCCAGGTTCTTCTTCCTACTCCCTGCAGCACATCCATGGCCGCCTGTTCATCTTCGATAATTCCCTCTGTCGGTGCCAGGGCATCTGTTATAAAGGAATATCTGTCATACCCTTTTGCCTCATCCATAGATGGATAATAGTCAGGCTGTACGATAAAGTTTGTGACTACCTGGTATGGCTGTATATTTCTTGTCACTTTAAACTCTCTCTGGCTGCCATCATTATCCGTGATGTCACTTTTCCCTGCCCATTCCAGAATGGCACTGTTGCCTGCTTTATCTGCCACCATATAATGATAGGAAGTACCTGCAGAATCATGCATATCGTATTGTGAAGCCAGTTCAATTGCCTCTTCCACATTGTCCGCATAATCCAGAATCAATCGCAGCAATGTGGTAGATGTAATATCCGGTTTCTCTGTATTCTGATTTGTTGGAGACGTTGGTTCTCCCTGATAAGTCATGTAAATACCACATGCCACGCCGGCATCATTGATACCATCTAAAGGAATATAGGGTGCTGCCAGCAATAATGCTTTTTCTTTAATACCTGTAATACCTGTTTTTTCATCAATTCCCAGAAACTGTAAGTCTATAGTAGAAACAGAGGCATGTCTGCCTTTTGGATTTGTATGCACAATAGCCGTATTCGTCTCATCAAAGTCATAGTTTCTTCCAAACACAAACTGGTGATCTTCTGTCCAGGCAGTAAAAGAGGAACAGGCAATTTCCTTTGTTTTAATTGTCATTGGTATGACACCCTTCGTAATATTGCCTGTAATAAACTGAATCAGTTCTTCATCACTGGAAACTCCACCCTGCTTTAAGAAATCGTCAAAATAATAGTCCCCGGACACATTCATCTCATAGGTATATCCATCATCATGAGACAGATCCTGATCAATAATGGTTGTAATGGAAGCTATTGTTGCAATCTCATTGTGCCAGAGTGCAAATATGCCTGTCACAGCCACAAGAATCACACTCAATACAACTATCCATACTTTTTTAAATACTTTCATATTCCCTTCCTGTCTGATGCATTCATCACAAATGTTGATAAGTCAACAAAGGAGAGTATATGCAGTACATGTTGATTTGTCAACAAGCATGTCAAAAAAAGTGATGTGTTCAGCACATCACTTCAGTATAAATGTATTCATATCCCCAGACTGTACATAAGTCATTGGAATCTTCGAAGTTCCTAAAGCTTCAGGCAGCCATTGGAGCATATACTTCATACCCGGTTCTTCAACATTGAAATGTCCTACAGCCAGAATAGCTTTGGTATCCCCCAGCATCATACCATCTCTCATATACTCATTGGTAGTATAATCAATCAATTCCAGTGTAATCAGACAGTCAATATCATTTTTATTGATTGCAGAGATTGTCTGTTTATCCGCAAATCCTATCTGATGCATAGGTATCGCCACTTTATGCACCACTGTATCAGGATTACCAATGGTTCGAATACCATTCAATTCTGCACCATCAATAATTTTCTTTGCAAGATCTCCAACAGTAATACCATTTTCAAAACGTAATTCTAAAGGTATCTCTCCGTATTGCACACAAGAGCCGATTTTAGGCACATAGTTTTCCAACAATCCTGTTTCATACAGGAACCCTTTGAAAATACCGTCATACCATCCTCCTTTTCCGTTTGGTAATCCGGAATGAATATAATCATGGTCTCTCCAAACAGTAATACCAGCTTCCGCCAATAATGCCTTCTTTCTCAGATATACCTTATTCTGTTCTTCTTCCAGCCAGTCTGTATGATCTCCATGGTTCCAGAATAGAGCTTCATGAGAAATAATCAGATTTGCCCCAAGTTCTTTTGCATGTTGTATCACTTCCACAGATGCAAAACATGTAGTGACTATGCCCGTGCATTCTTTATCTGTAGTTCCAAATAACACCTGATCTCTGGTTGTTTCATCATTGATTGGTGTGCCATCTTTGCTTACTCCTCTGGAGTACTTCTTAATACGATCAATCACTTCCTGAATTTTCATATTCTTTTTTATCCTTTCCTGTAGATTTTATCCTCTACATACAGCACATTACCTTCTGAACCATCTGCACGTTTTCTTTCTTCATTTAACTTTCTTGCAATAAAACAAGGGGTTCCATGAAACTCAAACGGCTGATGGTCATCTGTTTTATCTAAAATAGATTGTACTATACGTATATCTTCATCCAGTAATTCTTTTGGGGATTCACATGTACCATGTTGTCTTAAAATACGATCATACTGCGTTTCATATTCTTTCAGCTTTAGCAGTGTCTGCATATATTCCTCAAGCGACGTAGCCTCCTCAGAAATAAACAATGTAAACACCCCACAGGCATCCCCAAACAAAATAGTCCTGTCTTCAGGTACAAGAAACACCATCATTCCTTTTGTGTGTCCTGGTGCAGCGATACATTGCACATGTACATTTCCAAGATCAAATACCATACCATCCTGTAAATCCTTAAAAGAATGTGTATACATCTGTACAAACATATCTTCCGGATACTTATCAATATTCTTTACAAAACTTTTTAAAAACTCTTTTCTTGCAGGTACTGTGCCTTTTTTCTGATACAGAGCAATATCTGCCGGATGAATGTATACCTCATCCCATTCTCCACACCCACCAGCATGGTCAAGATGCCCATGTGACAACACAACATCGTACTCATGGTCAGAAATAGAATCTACATATTTTTTCAATTCTCCAAATCCATATCCTGTATCTATGAGTAAATCTCTATCTTTTCCTATCACATAATACACACAGGCATCATTCCAAAACGGTCTTATTCTGAGTATATGTTCTGTTACCAGTTCTTTTGTATAAAATTCCATATAGTCTCCACTACAACTAAAGAGGACGTACCGTCCTCTTCAGAATTCTTTGATTATTGATTTGCTTCAGCTTCCTTTTCTTCTTTGATTAAGGAATTATCGAATGCTTTTAAGAACGGTGTATAGATAAGCATATTTACAGGTATCAGCACCAGAGCAAGAATGGCCGTAGCTACATTTCCACCAGTTGACAAGAACGCCTGTAATACTGCAGGGCATGTAAATGGCAGAGTAACGTACACTCTTCCCACAATATTTGCAGATGCCAGGAAATAATACACAGTAATATTTAAAGTCTGACAAATCATCGCAGGAATAAAGTTATACAGGTTCAAAACTGTTGGTAAACCAAAGATATATGGTTCTGCAATATTGAAGAATGCAGGAACAGCCGCAACTTTAGACAGAGATTTGATACGTGAGGACTTTGCGAATAATACACACCACAGATTCATGGCATTATTAGTTGCTAACCACCCACCAAACACTGCTGTGATCCCTCCGGCATAGATATAAGGTAATGGAGCACCTGCCGCCATAGCTTCTGCATTGGCTGCAATAGCTGCTGTTGTAATAGGTGCCACAACCGCACTCATCATATTATTTCCGTGAATCCCAAAGAACCAGAATAATGAAGCAAGGAAGTTCAGGAACAAAATAGAAGGTAAAGAACTACTTGCTTTCATAAGAGGCACAAACACTGCATAAATAAGATCAGGAATACCACCACCTGTAGCAGATGTAAGTAATGCATTTACAATAGAGAAGAAAACGATATTGAATCCCAGTGCAATCAATACATTGAACGGACCTGCTACATTTGGAGGTACACTGTCAGGTAATTTAATCTTGATATTGTACTTAGCAAACATTCTTGTAATTTCCACCACAAGAAGACCAACGATCATAGCAGAGAACATATAACCGGCTCCTAAACGTGAAACAACAATAGTACCATTTGCAAGATCCAGTGCACCGGAAATAACCAGGTATACCAGCAATGCAGAAATCATGTTATTCAATCCATCCATCTTATAATGCTTTGCAAGCATATAAGATACACCACATACCGCATAGATAGAAATAATACCGATTGTCAGAGTATATGGTGTCATCAGGATAACTTTATTAGCACCAGCCCATGCCTTCCATGCCAATAAGAATGCATAGAAGAAATTGGAAGGTTCTGTAATAGTTGCAGGAATTGGAGGTACAGCAAGTAAAATAGCGAAACCACCAATAATTGTTGCAGGAATCATAATTGTAAGACCATCTCTTACAGATGCCAGATGACGTTGATTCCCAATCTTGTTAGCCACAGGCACAAGATACTCCATCATCCAGTCGGACATTTTGTCCATGAAAGTACTTGACTTTGCGTTTTCAGACATAGTTTGTTTTCCCCTTTCAATGTCTGTAAATAGAAAGTTACGATAATTACGAATCAGATTGTTTATACGCTCCCCATCGCATGAGGCAAATTCATCATGAGGAATTTCAAGCACATGAATTCCGCCAATCTGCTCTGCCAGCGTTTCAATGTACGGTGTTCTGAATCTTACCTGTGGTGCCACTAACACATAATCATATTTTCCAATGATTGTCGGCAGAACATCATAGCCTGCCGCATCTATATGCCAATCTTCGTCTTCTTTGAGATGTTTCCGCATATTGTGCATAAGTAAGCTGGTAGAATTACCGCCCGCACACACTAACAAAATGTACGTTTTTTTCTTCATAACTCCTCTCTACACTCCTTTTATACCAATTTTCGTTTTTCCAAGACGCAAAGAATTACCTTTTTAAAAAGGAACGAAAAACTTTTATTCTTTATATGAACACCCTTCCATTATACGGTATACTAGTAAATATGAGAATTGACGAAAAATTATTGGCAACGCTTCTGAACGAAACTGAACCGGTTTCCGGTAAACAACTGGCCTTTATTCTTGGGGTTTCCGAGAAAACCGTTCAGAAATACTTAAACGTATTAAAAGACATACTGGCAGATCATGGTGCTGCTATCATGACAAAACAAAGAGTAGGTTCCTATATTGTCATACATGATGTCGAAAAATTTAATATGTATCTTTCCACACAGAGTGATTCCAGATACATGGATGATCCTGTATTACGTCAAAGATATGTACTGACAAGATTAATCCTGACAGATGATTACATCAATATCTATGACCTTGCTGAAGAAATCAGTATTTCTCCTTCTCTTGCAAGAAATATTATCAAAGATCTTCATCCTGTTCTTAAAAAGTATTCTCTGAAGATTCAGCACTCTCATTTTCACGGCTATATGATTACAGGAGAAGAACCTGCCATACGCAGATGTATTGCTCATGAATGCAAAGCCTCCGCCTATATCACCACGAATCTTGTAAATACCCGTTTAAGTAAAAACGCAACGGACATTATTCATCGTACCATTGCCGAAATGCTGGAACATTTTAATATTTCCGTTTCTTCTGAAAGTATTAATTCTCTTACCTTACATGTTCTGATTGCCATTAACCGTATTGAAACACATAACACCATCCAGCTGGATGATGTCTATAAAACAATGAAAATCAAGGCAAAACCAGAATACTTTGCAGCATTACAGATCAGTAAAAAACTGGAAAAAGAATTAAATATCCATCTTTCAGAAAATGAACTTGTCTACCTTACTACGCACATCAGCGGTCAGCAAAGACTGTATGGTCATGAGCAGTTACACGTTTCCATTTCAGAAAAAGCACTGTTGTTCTATAATCGTTTCTTAAGAAATATCCTGCAGTTTGCAGATGAAGACTTCTTTAATGATGAAGAATTACGAACAAGTCTTTTAAATCATATCGTTCCTTTTATTTCCAGGCTAGAAAATGAGATGCAAATAGAGAAGAGTGAATTAAACAATATCAAAACTGAGTTTCCCTATGCCTATGATTTAGCCGTATACGGATTATCTTCCCTGAAAGACAAAGGCTTTGTGGTCAATGAAATAGAAATCTCTTACTTTGCATTACATCTGCAATTATCTATTGAAAAACGTAAGGAAATCGAATCCATCAAATATAACGTACTGGTGTACTGTGAAGAAGCTTCCAGCATTTTCCATATGTTAAGTTATAAGCTGTCTCACACTTTCAAAGAGAAAGTTAACGAAGTAGTCTTCACTTCTTCTTTACAGGAACTCAATAACACGCATGCTGACTTCCAGCTCATTTTAAATACAACAGATACTTTAGAAGGCTTACCAGAGGGGACTGTCAATATTTCTCCATTTATGAACGAAAAAGATGTAGATACCGTCGCAAAGGCTTTTAACAGACTGCATTCCAAAGTCATGGGAACCATCATACTCAGAAGAGATTTATTTTTTGATCTGGATGTTCAAAATAAAGACGCTGTTTTCCGTCAGATGACTGACCGCATTCAGCAGACATTTGCACTCCCTTCTGATTTTTTAGAACAGATCAGAAACAGAGAAGCATTATCCAGCACAGAACTGGATAACAGAATTGCCATTCCTCATCCATTACATACAGAAAACATCCCGAACTTTATAGCTATTGCAAGACTGTCCAGACCCATCTTATGGGATACAAAGCAGGTACAGCTCGTGCTCATGATATGTAATAACGGTATCTCCAACCCATGGTTATATACCAAAATAACCCATATCCTGCAGGATGCAGAAATATCTCAGAAATTACTTTCTGTCAAAGACTTTGATGCCTTCAAAAACTTATTTGAAACCATCTGAAAAGGTGAAGCATACATGCCTCACCTTTCTTTTTTAACTTTTACAGTTTTGAAATAGTACAATAATGTCACAAGATAGCATACAAGCATCGGAACCAGGAAACTGCCAGTCAGAAATACAATCACTGGTATTTCCATCATCCCACGCATACTTAATAACGCAAAGATAAACCCGATTGGTATTAATGCACTGAAGATAACATAGACATAGAAAACTGTTGTTTCAGCTAAGATAATTCCATTAAGATCTCTTTTAAAGTATCCCAGCTGGTCCATTGTCATAAAGTACTTCTTTCTGTTAAGAATATCTGTAGAAAACTTGAACATAACTGCAAGAGATAACAGAATATTAATCACTATATAACTCAGCAATACCATCATCATCAACATTGCCGTATCACACCCTGTCACAAGTGTGGATATCAGCAATACCGAGCTCAATACAAGCAAAATGACATTGACGCGCATAATACGAATATCTGTTCTTAAAAAGCCAAGAAATGTAAGAACTACAGGTTTATGAATACAATAATCTTTCAGTAATTTACTGGTACCAGGAATCACCACAGTGGTCGTTGTAAACAAGAATCCCGCCATGGAGGCCAGAGATAAAACAAAGATATTGTCCGGACTTCTGAACATAAAAGCCAGAGGGGCAATAAATAAAACAATACTGCCAACTCCCTGCAAAATCTTTACTGCCTTCTTCACATTTTCAATTTTATTGATACCAAGTCCTGCCAGCAAAGAAGAAGATAATCCTGTTAATACAGACCTTTCATTTAACAATGTACTTGCATTATTTCTGTAGGCAAAAGCCATATTCAGATAAGTTGTCCAGAAAATCAATGTCAGCACCACAAATGCCGTACCAATAATCGCTGTACTGTTGACCTGAATGGTAAAAGAAGAGTGCAGATACAGAGAAATCGCTGTATTCGTTACAGGAATCAGTCCCACAGCCAGCAAGATACCACATGGAATGGCTACAGCTAAAAGAATAAAGGTCTGACATAAAAGATATTCTGCAAGCTGCACAAACCTTGCTCCGCAAATCAGCTGAATAGCAAGTGCCTTGGACTTTGTCTTGATAAAGAAGTCATTGGCAAAAAACACCTCAATCATACAAATGACTACAGAAAAGATAGTAATGGTAGTAGAGACATCATTGGACGCATGAATCAGAGTAAATCCAATTTCCTCCTGAGATGCCACACTGAAAAACAAAACAGAAAACGTAGTGGTCAGCAAGAAAGTAAGCCAGTAGAAGAACGACCTGGAGAAGTCATTCTTTAAAGATCCTAACGCATCATGGAAAATCATTTTGTAATAATCTCCCTGGATTCAGCACTGTTGATCTCTACAATCTTCTGGAAATAGGTATCCTGATCCATCTCTTTTCTTTCCATCACAGTCTCAATATTTCCATCTTTAATATATATCAGTCTGGAAGAGTAGGAGGCAATCAGAGGATCATGAGTTACCATGACAATTGTGACACCTTCTTTATTCAGTTCTTCAAAGATACGCATTAATTCAGAACTGTTCTGACTGTCCAGATTGCCTGTAGGCTCATCTGCCACAATAATGTTTGGACGATTGACCAAAGCTCTGCAGATAGCCGCTCTTTGCCGTTGACCACCAGAACACTCATAAGGGTACTTATTTAAAAACGGAATAATATTCATCGTATCTCCCAGTTCTTTTACCCTCGTGGCTATTTCTTTTTTTGATTTATGTGCCAGTGCCATAGGCATGGCCATATTTTCATACAGCGTATGTGTATCCAGAAGATTAAAGTCCTGGAAAATAAACCCCAGATTCTTAGATCTGAAAGTACCGATTTCATTAGCACCCATCGTACGTATATTCTTACCATTGATCAATACAGTCCCATTTGTAGGAATATCAATCGTAGATATATTATTGATAAACGTAGATTTACCGGAACCACTCGGTCCCATGATAGCCACAAAATCCCCTTCTTCCACCTGAAAATTAATATCATGTAATGCTTCAAAGGCATTTAAAGTCATTGCATTATATACTTTCTTCATGTGTTTTGCTTCTAAAACCACATTTGCCATAATCATTCCTCCAAAATAACTAAAAAAATATACCTCCGGAGCGCTTTCATTGCAAGGCAAAGCAGGAGACAAATCAATGATTTTCTTACACCACCATACGTATATGTACGTATACGGCGGTTCAATCAACTTAACAAGTAACACACCTTTCAGTGCAGTAATCTAATATTGAGACGAATCCAAATCCGGTTAGTCTTTCTTTGTTTATTGCAAAATGTATACCTCTTTGCCGGCACACATACGCAACCTGTAACGTATTCTTTTTTCCAGTTCTTTACAGAGTAGTTTCATACTACCTGTCTTGAAGTAGTTAATCCACCCTCTTATAAGCTGATTGAGCTTGCCCACCTTATAGCTGTTGCTTTCTCACGTCAAAGCGTGCCCATGGCGTGCAAGCCAAAAAAAAGAAAGCACTTTCGTACTTTCCAAAGCTTCCTTATTTAACTGCTTCTTTTAAAGCTTTTGCAGGCTTGAATTTAGGAGCCTTGCTTGCAGCAATCTGAATCTTTTCGCCTGTAGCTGGGTTAACACCCTGACGAGCAGCTCTTTCAGATACTTCAAACTTACCGAAACCGGATACGGAAACTTCTCCGCCGTCTTTTAATGTTTCGGAAATTGCTTCGAAAACAGCATTAACTGCTTCAGCAGCTTTATTCTTTGTTAAATCAGCAGATTCAGCAACTTTTTCTGCTAAGTCTTTCTTTGTTGCTACGATAATTGCCATAATAATAATTCCTCCTTTATGGTCATTGGTATTTTATATTGTAAACCATAGCATTGCAAACATCTTTTATAAATTCACACAACAAAAACAAGATTTCTTTTTATACCGTTTTTTATCAGGCCCCATCATGCTTTTTTGAAAAAAATACTATCGGAAATACTGGCGATATTGCCGTACAGACAGAAAGCCACTCTCTTCTGTTTCTTCACGCAAAAACAGAATATCCCCTGCTTTTTCTCTTCAGAAACATCTAAGGAATTCTTACAGAATTACAAAAAGAGCATATAGTTATAAAAATATCAAAAGGTACGCAATACCTGCCATTTTTGTGATACACTAAAAACAGGAATTTGCAAAAAATGAAACAATCAGGGTCAGGAACATACGTCATCGATGATGACTACACAATCGTCACATACAACGATGTAGCAGGAAAGCTGTATCCACAGCTTGAAAAAGGTAAAAAATGTTACGCCTGTCTTATGAAAAGAGACACGCCTTGTTTTAACTGCCCTGTACAGAATAATATAAAAGGGCCTAACAGTTATGTAGATCCTTTACGCAATGTCCTTGAAACCGTAGATGCCGTAGATGTTCCACTGGAAGATGGAAGACATGGTCATGCCCTTGTCTTTTCCACTTTGGAAGTTGCAGAGAATACCTCAGATATTTCCGTTGCCAATGATCTCAGACTGGTAGGAATTATCAATGCCCTGTCCATTAACTACACTATGGTTTTCTCTGTGGATATTGGAAGTCATTACACACAGATTCTGCGTTCTGAAAAAGATGTACTTGGTATCCATGAAGCTTTAAAGCTGGATAACACCTATGAAAACGTTCTGCGTACCTATGTAGAGAAAAATGTCTTTGAAAAAGATAAAAAGAAAGTACTGGAAAATCTGAAATTCACCACATGTATTTCCAGATTACAAGGTGTGGACAGCTTTAAGATTCATTTCAGAGCTGTCATTCACAATGAGATACATCATTACTATTGTAAAGTGGTCAAAGCTTCTCAGAATAATACAATACATTCCTTTATCCTGGCATTTGCCAATGAAGATCTGGATATTGCCAGCACAGAAGATGAATCTTATCGTTTTGAAAAGAAAAGAAAACTTCTGATTGTAGAAGACAACGAGCTGAACAGAAGTATGCTGATAAGCATTCTGGAAGATACCTACGAATGTCTGGAAGCCACCAACGGAGAAGAAGGCTTAAAAGTCCTGCAGGATCACTACGGAGAGATTTCCTGTATGTTACTGGATATACAGATGCCTGTAATGGATGGATTTGAAGTGCTGGAAAGAATCAGGAAAGATTCCCTGCTCTCCTCCATTCCTGTCATCATCACTACTGGCAGTAATCATCTGGAAGATGAACTCAGATGTCTGGATCTTGGAGCAGCAGATTATATCACCAAACCATATAATCCACGTGCCATTCATGCACGTGTCAAAAATATCATCAAACTGAAGGAATCTGCAGCGACTATTTCTACCATCGAAACAGATACTCTGACAGATGCCTATACAGAACAGGCTTTCTACCATCATGCAGGCCATTATCTGGAACTGCATCCTCAGAAAAACCTGCACTTATGTGCCGTCAATATTAAAGGATTGCGTCTGATCAATGACATCTATGGTGAAAAATCAGGAGATTCTCTGATTATCTACCTGGATAAAATACTGGAAAAATCTTTCCCGGATGCCATTATCTGCAGATCTTCGGGAGACCACTTCATTTTGCTGAGCAGCCACGAAGACTATTTTGACAATGAAAGCATATCCAAAATATGTACCTCTTTCTTAAAAGAAGCACCTATTGCCAATGTGGTAATACAGTTCGGTATATACCTGCACATAGACACTTCTTTACCATTAAGAGTACTGTGTGACAGAACTTTGGCCACACTCCACAGTATTACCAATACGTATTCTGAAAATATAGCGTATTACGACAGAAAAATCTCTGAACAATTCCTCAATCAGCAACAGATGGAATCCAACTTTGATGCCGCTATTGCCAATAAAGAATTTCAGGTATATTTCCAGCCTCAGGTAAATACCCAAAATGGTCAGATTGAAAGTGCAGAGGCACTGGTCAGATGGATTAAAGACGGGAAAATGATTTCTCCGGGAGAATTTATACCTGTATTTGAAAGAGACGGTCTGATTGTCAAACTGGATATGTATATGTTTGAATCTGTCTGTAAGATTCAGCATGATGCCCTTATGAACAAAGAAAAAGTATTCCCGATTTCCATCAACCTGTCACGTGCAAGTCTGCATCACGATGGTATCGTCAATACATATCTCGATATTTTAAAGAAATACGAGATTCCATCTCAGCTAGTACCGATAGAACTGACAGAATCAGAAGCTTACTATGGCAAATCTTTCATCAATGCCACCAGGAAGTTTTCTGAAGCAGGATTTGTATTGCATCTGGATGATTTTGGATCAGGGTACTCTTCTTTAGCCTCACTCAATGAACTTCCATTCCATGTACTGAAACTGGATAAGAGTCTGGTGGATAACATTACAAATGAAAAAGGCAGACTGCTTATCTGTTATGTCACCATCCTGGCACACGGTCTTGGCCTACAGGTTCTTGCAGAAGGTGTAGAGACAAAAGAACAGGTTGACCTGTTAAAAACTGTAGAGTGCGATACCATTCAGGGATTCTATTATTATAAGCCTATGAATCGCAAGGATTTTCGTACCCTTATAGGAAAATAGTATTTAAAAAACGTCTGCAGTAGTATTCTGAAGACGTTTTTTGCAAAGAAAAGAAAGGAAGTATTACAGCATGATTGCATCTTTAGAAGTCTACATTGCCTGTCTGAGTGTATTGGCACTACTGCTTACACATTCACAACATTCCTCCCTGATTGACTATCAGAAGAAATATTACAGGCTTGCAATTATCTGTAATATCCTCTTCATTCTTCAGGAAGCTGTATGGCTGTTTATTGACGGCACTTCATTCATTGTCATCAACTGGATCTTAAACATTCTGTACTTCATTATTGCTACCGCCGCATCTTATTCATGGTATCTGTTTTCGCAATATGATGCCTTGTGCAACAACACACTTTCAAAACAGCAGATGCTTGTGGCTTTTATCCCTTTTCTTGTGGTAATTGCCCTGGCACTTACGTCTCCTATACATCATATGCTGTTCTATATTGATCAGTTTAACAGATATGTACGTGGGCCTATGTACTTCATTCAGCCTATGATTTCCTATGGCTACCTGATATATTCCAGCATTTCTTCATTTTATAAATTCAAAATCTGCAGACAGTACACTGAAAAGCAAAGATTCAGAACATTATACAGATCCATTCTGACCACCATCTTTGCAGGTGCTATTCAGATTATGTATCCAGATACTCTGATTTTATGTATCGGAACCACCTTTTCTTTCCTGTATATCTTCTTAAACTTTCAGGAAATGGGCATCTCCAAAGATGCTTTGACAGGATTAAACAATCGTACAGCGATGTATGAGTATCTCAATGCCATTGCTAGACAAGCCGCATTATCTCACAGCATCTATATCTACGTGCTGGATCTGGATAACTTCAAAAGCATCAATGATACCCTGGGGCATGTTGAAGGAGATAAAGCTTTAAAGGAAGCAGGTTCTGTTTTAAAGAAATCCTGCATGATTTCTTCTGACTTTGTCGCAAGATACGGAGGAGATGAATTTATCATGATTCATGATACTTCGCGTGATTTAGACCCTTCTGTCTTTTCCACACATATCCAGGATGTTGTACGATCCTACTCTTTAAAATATCCTATTGCATTTTCTATCGGCTATACCTTATTTGATGGTAATGCGGATACCCTTCAACGTACTATTGAAAACGCAGACGCAAAGATGTATCAGGAAAAATCCGGAAAGCAAACACGCAAATAACGGATAAAGGCTATCTGCGCATAGATGTTTATACCACATTTCCAAAAATTGCAAGCTGTGAAACAAAACGTTTCACAGATCTAAAAATTCATTGCTCATTTGATAATTTTTGAAATGACAACAAACTTCAAAAACACCACAGGATACCCTGTGGTGTTTTGTTACAGTTTCTGAGGGATCAGACTTGCATTCATACTCTTTGGACGTCTTGCGTTCACTCTTCCAATCTTGAAGATACCGCTGGCTGTAATACTGACTTCAGGTAAACGTCCAGGATATTTTTCCTGATCAGCCTGTCTTAAATAGATTCTCCCCTGAATCATGACTCTGTCCCCTTCTTCAAGGTCATAGGCTTCATCCGCATGATAGCCTTTTGCACTGAAGGAAATCACATTTTCAGAGCCAAGATCATCATGTACATGATAATACGTTCTGCTATGTGTCTCTTTTAACATGACACCGATTTTTTTATCCAGATTACGTACAGTCACTTTACCGAATGCCATCTTTTCACTCTTGTCTTTACCAAGATCTGTACGTAAATGTACAATACCGTCATGCTCAATCGTACCGATTACCGTCACGTAATAACAGACAATCTCACGATGCTGATCACGAATGGTCTCAAATAAAAAATAGTCTTTAGCTGCCATTATTTAACCCCTTATATATTGTTGATATGTAATGTATAGATGTGATATCTGATTCACGTTGTTTATAATACCAAAAAAAAAGAGAGATTTCTCTCTCTATTTCAAGAATTTTGCCAGTGTCTGATGCAGTTGTGCAATATCCACAGGTTTTGTCAGATGAGCATTCATACCTGCCTGCAGACTTCTTTCCACATCTTCATGGAATGCATTGGCACTCATGGCTATAACAGGAATTGTCTTCGCGTCCTCTTTTCCCATAGACCGTATTTCTTCCGTTGCCTGTAAACCATCTTTTACCGGCATCATGACATCCATCAGGATGGCATCATAGGTACCCGCAGTACTGTTTTTAAACATATCCACTGCCTGTTGTCCATTCCATGCCTTATCCACATGTATCTTTTCCTTCTCCAGCAGGAATTCTATGATTTCCATGTTCATTTCATTGTCTTCTACTACCAGAACACGTTTTCCTTCAAGAGAACCCGCAAATACTTCCTCACCATTTTTATCTTTCTGTGCAGTATATTGTGTATCTATATCCAGTGGCAAGATTACCGTAAAGGCAGAACCCTTTCCAGGCGTGCTTTCCAAAGTGATTGTTCCATGCATGGCTTCTACAAGTTCTTTAGTAATTGCCAATCCCAGCCCTGTACCTGTATAAGTACTTCTTGCAGGATTAGTTTCCTGTGAGAAGGGTTCAAAGGCTTTTTTTTGGAACTCTTCACTCATGCCAAGTCCCGTATCCTCACAGATAAAGCAATACTTTCCATCCTCCAATTCACTTGCATATAAACGTACACTTCCTTTAGATGGTGTATATTTAATCGCATTGGACACAAGATTCTGCAATATCTGCTGCAAATGCAGAGGGCTTCCCAGCACATGGGTATGCCGTAATGCACTATCCTCCATTGTAAAATTCACACCTGCAGTTTCTGCCTGTACATTGGTAACTGACTGCAAAGTTTCCAGTATGGTCACAAGATCCAAAGGCACATGTTCTATCCGCACATTACCGGATTCCAGTTTATTCATATCCAGCACATTATTCACAAGATCCAGTAAGAATCCTGATGCACGTTCTATTTTATCTCTGCATTCCTTCTGTTTCTGCATATCCTCAGGATAATGATTACCTATCTCTATCATTCCTCTGATACCGTTGATTGGTGTACGTATATCATGAGACATTCTTCGTAAGAAATCTGTTTTGGCAATATTGGCACGTTTTGCTTCAATAGCAGTCTTTTCCAGTTTCTTATTGAATTCCAGTTCTCTGACTTTGGACTGTGTAATATCCATAGTCAGATATAAAGCCTCGACAACATTTTCTTCTTCATCCCATGTCTGAGGCACAATACTGGTTGTAATCCAGCCATCCTTGACATCTTTATAAGAATAGCTGAGATTTCTGGCATGCTGTAATCTTTCTGCCACACTGGTGTAGTTTGAAAATTCCATGTGCCCTTTCTGATATTCTTCCTGAATAAATTCAGAAGTAAAAGTCTTTAAGACCACCGACACATTCATGCCATCTTTCATTCTGTCCTTAATGCTTTCCGGCACTTTAATCACTTCTATCTTGCCATTGAAAAGATTCACACTAAACATGGTACTGTACATATCTCCAATCGCATCCACAATACGATACTGTTTCTTCAAAGCTTCCACATTCTGTCTTTCCATATAATTCTGATATATCAAAAAGGCTATCCAAAAAAGACCATATATCACTAATCCTGCCAGCAAAATCACAATCAGATTCCTGTAAACAGCTATAGAAGGAAAAAACTCATAAATGAGATATTCTCCAGAGATAAACTTTGCTCCATACCACTCACTTCCCTCACACACAAAACTCTGCAGTTCTTCCGATGGAACAAAAGTATAGTTATCTAATAAAGCCTGAACCTTCTCTGTATCTTCTTCATTGGAACACAGTACCGTATTTTCCTCATTGCATACCACTACGATACCATTTTTAGGAAAGGTAATATTGGTAAACAGAGAAGTAAGAATAGTAGTCTTTGTAAGATCATCATATCCGACTTTTCTTGTACATCCCAGAAGAATCCCCGGCTGATCCTTTCTTGCCATGACCACTACATCATATTCTTCCCCCTGTACCATTTCTCTTTTCAGAAATTCTTTTTCAGGATACGTATAAATATCCGTGATATACTCTCGGGATAAAAACTCTTCCCAGTCAGAATAAGGGTTTTCCTGCCGGCCCCATTGAGCTTCTACTTCCCTATTGCCATTCATGGCAATAATGGCATCCAGATGCTGATCATCCACATATTCTTCAAGACGTGTACTGCCTTCTTCCAGTAATCTGGAGAATTCCGTCATCTTATCCGATAATCGTATAAGACTTTTGGACATATCGTCATACATATACTGGTCATAGATTTCCAGACGTTGACATGCAAAGGCAAACACCTCATCTCTGTCCACATCTGCAGAATGTATAGAATGCGTTCCCACTACAGAAAAAACAATCAAAAAGAGCACCAGGGCCCCTATAGCACTCATAATATGCAATTTATGATTTTCTCCGAACAGGTTCCATTTCTTTTCAGTCATCTTTTCCTCCAAGGGCATATTCTGCATCCAGGCCATATGTTTCTACTATCTTTCGAATTGTACCATCCTGATTCAAACTGTTCAGCTCTTTATCCAGAGTCTTTACAAAAGTGGAATCATACGTTTTTGAAAATGCCACGCCCAGATCTGAAGAATATATGCTTTCTTCCAGAGATCTGAAATTGTCCGGATTTGTGTCCATGAAAGAACGCATAGCACTTTCATGACCACAGATACCATCCAGATATCCTTTTCTCATTGTTCCATATATTTCTTTTACATTTGAAAAAGAATATATTTTTTTCACTTCAGGTAATCCATATTCCTCATGATGTGTCAGAAGTTCTTCAGGTTTTGTTGTAGCCTGTACGCCTATCTCTTTCCCCTGAAGATCCTGCAAGGTAAATATATCACTGTCCTTTCGCACCACAACAAGCTGTCTGGAATGCATATATGGACCTGCCCATTGATACTCTTCTTCTCTGCCATTCATGGAAAAACATCCCCACAGACAATCAATGGAACGATTCTGTAACAGATCTTTTTTCTTTTCCCAGTCTATTTTCGTAAATACTGGCTGCACACCCATAGCTTCAAATGCCGTTCTTGCAATGTCCACATCAACACCGTCAAACTCTCCTTCTTCATTTACATAAAAGTAAGGATACACTTCATCACTGCCTACATATACAGTCTTTGTATACTGTTTTTCCTTTGTCTTTGCACATCCTGTAAAAACCAGACACATACAGATGCACAACAAACATTTTACTGTTCTCTTTTTCATAGTAACTATTTTTACATAGATATCCTCAATTTCAAGTATAATAGAATAACGAAAGAGGAAAAAAAATGTTACAAACAATAAAACCAATCTCCATTACAGAGATTGAAGGCTTTTCCATAGGCCAGGCAGAGCTGATGGAGTCAGGCACGGGTGTGACGGTTATTCTCACAGGTGAAAAAGGAGCCACCTGCGGTGTGGATATTCGCGGAGGAGGACCAGCTTCAAGAGAATGCGGATTATTGAATCCTTTAGCAGCTAATGATGCTGTACACGCTGTAGTATTATCTGGAGGTTCCGCATTTGGACTTGACTCCGCTTCCGGTGTCATGAAATACCTGGAGGAAAAAAACATCGGGTTTCCTACAAGTTGCGGTGTAGTACCTATCGTATGTGCAAGCTGTATCTACGATCTTGAATTTGTTACAAACAAGATAAGACCAGACGCATCTCTTGGATATCAGGCATGTCTGAATGCGCCTAACTTTCAGGAAGGTAACTATGGTGCAGGATGCGGAGCTACCTGCGGTAAAGCCATGGGAGAAAAATTCATGATGAAAGCAGGTATCGGTCAGGCCGCAATCCAGCTGGGAGATTTCAAAATCGGCGCTATAGTTGTTGTCAATGCCATGGGAGATATCTTCGATCCTCATACAGGCAAAAAGATTGCTGGTATGTTAAACCCTCAGGGAAACCTGGAAACTTCCACTCTGGATGTACTATGTTCAATGGCGGCACCAAACGAAAAGGAAAACACCACTATTGGGGCCATCTTTACCAATGCAAAATTCAACAAAACAGAGCTCACCAAGATTGCAGGTATGGCCCATGATGGTTTTGCAAGAGCCATCAACCCTGTTCACACCATGTTTGATGGGGATTCCATCTACGCCTTAAGCAGTGGAGATATCAAAGTCGATATCAATATTGCCGGCAGTCTTGCTGCAGAAGTCATGGCACAGGCTATTGTCAATGCCGTAAAGCACACCACTGCAAGTCATGGTATACCATGTGCTGAAGATATCCAGTAAAAAAGAACGGTTCACTCCAGAACCGTTCTTTTTATTCCATACGCATAATCTTTTCTCTTTGCTTTAAAGATTTCTTCAGCCATCCACCCTGAATGTAATAACCTAAAAACAGAAGACTTGTCGCAATCCATGATATCGGATAACACAATAAGACTGTATACAATGTGGCATTCGGATAGAAAAGAATCCAGATAATTCTGAAAGCGCCTATGCCCAATGCCGTGATAATCATCGGAACCAGAGAATCCCCACATGCACGAATGCTGGAAGACATGATTTCCACAAATACAAAGGCAACCCAGAAAGGACATAAGAACTGTAACAGTTCTATACCGATACGTATAACCTCCGTATCCTGTGTAAACATTCTATAAAGAATGCCACCACCAAAATAACAGATTAAAGAAATCAAAGAAGCACCGGCCACATACATCAGACAGCCAATATGAATACCTTTTTTCACTCTGTCTACTTTGCCTGCACCAAAGTTCTGTCCACAGAAAGTAAGGACCGCCTGTCCAAGTGCAGCACTTGTATTCCAGAACAGAGCATCAATCTTACCAAATGCAGTATAGGCAGCTACGGTATCTGTACCATAGCTATTGACACTTGCCTGAATGAACAGGTTGGCAACGCTATATAAGCAAGACTGAATACCTACAGGTAAACCAATCTCAATAATTCTCAATAACGTAGGTGCATCAAAGTGAAGCTTGGACAGATGGAACGCATAGATATCCGAAGATCTTGCAAGTACATACAACGTTAAAGTACAGGATAAAACCTGAGCCAAGGTTGTTGCAATAGCAACACCTGCCACACCCCAATGGAATACCACTACAAACAAGATATCCAATACGATATTGGTAAGACACGCTGCCACAAGGAAATATAAAGGTCTTTTGGAATCTCCTACAGCTCTTAAAATACCGGAACCGTTGTTATAAATCAATGACGGAATCATACCTGTCAGAAAGATTCTCATATAGGTCACAGAATACTTCATGATACTATCAGGCACATTTAACAGGTCCAGAATCTGAGGTGTAAACCAGATACCTGCTGTCATTAACAAAAAGCCTAATACAATAGCTAAAAACATAGAGGAATACACACCGTTTTTTACGCCTTCTTCTTCTCTGTTTCCATAGTATTGAGCAATAACCACCGTAGCACCACTGGCTAGCCCTACAACAAATCCCACCAGTAAGTTGATTACTGTACCGGTAGAACCACCTACTGCCCCAAGGGCTTCTTTTCCCACAAAGTTACCTACCACAATGGCATCCACTGTGTTATATAACTGCTGAAATAAAGAGCCAAATAAAATAGGTATAAAAAAATAAAAGATAGGCTGTACTACAGAACCTTCCAGCATATTAGTTGTCTTCTTCATAATTACTATTGTACACTGAATATCAGAAAAGAAATCGGCATTTTATGCCTTTTACAGGAGGTCCTATGCAAAAGATTACCATAGCCTATATTGCTAACGGAAAAAGCACGAACCGTTATCATTTACCTTTTGTCCTGCAGTTACAGGACAGATTTCAGGTAAAAACCATTTATGCTCGACACCTTGAAAAAACAGAATGGGAACGAGTGGATGGCATCAGATACACAGATAAGATTGAGGATATTTATGAGGATCCTGCAATTGATCTTGTGGTTATCTGTACTCCTGCCCCTTTCCACTACACATATGTTAAAGAAGTACTGTCTCATAATAAACACTGTGTATGCGAAAAACCATTCATGGAAACAGAAGCACAGGCAAAAGAATGTTTCAACCTTGCAAAAGAAAAAGGATTACTGCTGGAATGTTACCAAAACAGAAGATTCGATTCTGATTTTCTGACTGTACAGAAAGTCATCACCTCCAAAGTACTTGGAGATATACAGGAAGTAGAACTGAGTTTTGACTATTACAGACCGGAAGTTCCTTCCAAAGCACCATTCTCCAGAATCCATTCTTTCTACTATGGACATGCCTGTCATACACTGGATCAGGTAATTTCTTACTGGGGCAAGCCAGAATCCATTCATTATGACATACGACAATTACTGGGTGAAGGCCATATGAATGATTACTTTGATCTGGATCTGTATTACGCTCATGCATTAAAAATATCCATTCACAGCAGTTACTTCAGACTGGTGCCACGCCCCTCCTTTATTGTCTATGGCACAAAGGGAAGATTTATCAAAGAAACAAAAGACTTACAGGAAAGAGATCTCAAACGCTTTTATATGCCTGAAGGCCACCCGGATTTTGGAAAAGATACGCCTGATGAATACGGGACTGTTACATACATGGATTCAAAAGGTATCTTCCATGAAGAAAAAGTCCCAAGTGTACAAGGAGGATATGAGAAATATTATGAAGCTCTTTATGACACCGTTGTCCACCACAAGGCTCCCCTTGTCACAGAAGAACAGACCTTACTGCAATTACATTATCTCGAAGAAGGAATAAAAGGATTACTATAATGCGTACCTTGTAAATACGTTATAGTAGATATACAATAGATGTGCTAAAGGAGAATATACCTATATGAACGTTACTAAAGATATTTATTATGTCGGTGTCAACGATCACGACATTGACCTGTTTGAAGGACAGTACGTTGTACCTGATGGTATGGCTTATAACTCTTATGTCATCAAAGATGAAAAAATCTGTGTCATGGATACAGTAGATATTCACTTTAAAGAAGAATGGTTATCCAATATTGCAAAAGTACTTGATGGCAGAAACCCTGATTACCTTGTAGTACAGCATATGGAACCTGACCATTCCGCAAATATCCTTTCTTTCCTGGAAGTTTATCCTGACACAACCATCGTCACCAATGCACAGGCATTTAAGATGATGAACCAGTTCTTTACATTACCTTCCACTGTCAAAACACAGCTTGTTAAAGAAAATGATACTTTATGTCTGGGTACACATACTTTACAGTTTGTCTTTGCCCCTATGGTTCACTGGCCTGAGGTTATCTTCACGTATGATACAACAGATAAGGTACTGTTCTCCGCAGATGGATTTGGCAAATTCGGTGCTTTAGATGTAAAAGAAGACTGGGCATGTGAAGCAAGACGTTATTATTTTGGTATTGTCGGCAAATATGGCATGCAGGTACAGAATGTTTTAAAAAAAGCAGCAAATCTGGACATTCAGAGTATCTGTCCTCTGCATGGACCTGTCTTAACAGAAAATCTTGGCTATTATCTTGGACTCTACAACACATGGTCCTCTTACACACCTGAAGAAGAAGGTGTAGTCATTGCCTACTCCAGTGTCTATGGCAACACTGCAAAAGCTGCAGAATACTTGCAATCTGTTCTGGAAGCCAAAGGTAAAAAAGTAACTGTATATGATCTTGCAAGATGTGACATGTCTGAAGCAGTAGAAGACGCCTTCAGATATTCCAAACTGGTACTTGCAAGTATTACCTACAATGCCGGCATCTTCCCTCACATGGAAACTTTCATCCACGCCTTAACTGAAAGAGCTTATCAAAACAGAACCATTGGTCTTATTGAAAACGGCACATGGGCACCAGTTGCCAACAAGACTATGAAAGCAATGTTTGAAAAGAGTAAGAACATCACTTTCACAGACACTTCTGTCACCATTCTTTCCAGTATGAAAGAAGCAGATAAAGAGAAGCTGAATCAGCTTGCCGAAGAGTTGTTATGAACAACTCTTTTTTCTTTATCTGCTGAATACTCATACATTGTTCTGGATGATTTCCGTTATCATCGGCACAATCTGTTTCTTACGTGAAGTCAGTTTCTCCATCGGTTCATGCGATGGGAAGTCTTTGACAAACCAGTCTTTGATCTTGCCTTCCAGGTAAAAACATGACCCGTTATCTGCCACACTTGTAAATACAAGTGCCACAAGGTCACAGCTTTTCTCACTGACATAATGCCGCAATGCTTCATCAATGGATTCTTGAATTGTCTCCATAAAGGTATAAGAAGGAATCACCACCTGAGCAATGATCACCTGATATCCTTCTATATCAAAAGACTTTACATCCTCCCTTAAATACTCTGCTACGGTCTTTATCTCTGTATCTTCCTTGCGGCAAAGAAGTGAAACTGCCAGTTCCTTTGTGTATACCCCGGAAACTTTCTCCAGATACCGTGCCATCTTTAAATCCTTGTCCGTCGTAGTAGGAGACTGAAAATTCAAAGTATCGGATATCATAGCTCCCAACAACAATCCCGCAAGATCCTCAGGTACAGGAATATGATTTTCAATGAACATACCAGTAATGATGGTAGCAGTACTTCCCACCATTTCATTACGGAAAAGAATAGGCTTATGTGAATAAAAATCATAAATACGATGATGATCTATTACTTCCTTCACTTCTGCTTTTTCAACAGAAGGTACAGATTGTGAAAACTCATTATGATCCACAAGAATCAAAGACTTATTTTTATATACCATCGCATGGTCTTTTAAAATAATTCCCATCAGGACATGAGAACTGTTTAAGACAGGATATGCACGATATCTTTTCCTGCTCATTCTTTTTGCCACATCCTCAAGAAAATCTTCTTCATAAAAGCACATGACATTTGTTCTCATCAGATACCGTATTTCCGGAGAAAAAAAACAGATAACGCGAAGTATTCATCGCACCAATACCGCTTATGATAATCGGGCAATGGTACTGTTGTGCAACATCCACAACATTTTCATCCACCTTTTCAGCCCACACCACAATTAACATGCCGGCCCCTTTTTCAATCAGTGCTTTCTGTGCAACTGAATCATCTCCCACAATGACAATACGGTTGGTTACTTCATAGTTGGATATATGGTGCTGAGATAAAGCTATAATACTGACCTGTCCACTTAAATGCATATGCGCATCAGAATATACAATCTGTCCATCTCTAGTCTTACATACATTATCCAGCGATACTTTCTTTAACAGGTCAATACCAAACGAAGTATCCCCAAGACCCACATCTGCAAGATCGTTACGGGTAATAATTCCAAGCACATGTGAAACCTCATCCACGACACACACAAAAGGTTGTCCGTGTGTTTTCATCAGCCACAATGTTTCAAAGATGGTCGTATCAGGACTGACACACACAGGCATTTTCAGGGCAATATCCTGTAATCTTACTCTTGCGTCATCAATAAGCTCCGGTTCTTCAAATCCAAAACGGTCCAGCAAATATTTTGTCTCACTGTTACACTCCGATAAACGACATGCCACAGCAGAACAGCCAAGTTCATTTTTCAGGTGAGCATAGGCAATAGAAGACACGATAGAATCCGTATCCGGATGTCTGTGTCCGCAAACATACATTGTGTCCATGATATATCTCCCTTATATGATAGTAAAAATACACCTTCACTCTGCTACCTGCATTATACCGTAAATACCTGCACAAAGAAGGCATAATACAAAAAGAAAAAATCCAATGATTCCAGCATAACCGTTTTTCACGTCAAAATAGTATATGCAATCAGAATTATTTAGGAGCCATAAATACACATCATCCACCGTTCATAGTCTATACTATACTGTTCATCAAGTTATTAAAAAGCTCTTATGCAAAAGATAAGAGCCTTAACAGCACATGCCAGTAAATTCGTCTTTAAATACTACTTTTTCCAGTAATGTGGACATAGCCTGCCAGCTATCCAGAGCCTCCTCCATATTCACATTCACAAAGCCCTGTTCGTCCATAAACTGCAATACTTTCTTTTCTTCTTCAAGATATGCCAGAAAATCAGTCTGCTCAGAATGTACTGGTTCTACGCCAAAATAGGCACATGCCTGTCCGTCTGTACGCTTTTCCATTACCACACCCGGTCTTAAATGTGTATGAATGAACTCCAGACATTCCTCTTTATTTTCCAGTGTATGGATCCCTGAAACCCCTATGGAAGATGGCATATCCTTAAAGGAAACCCCATAGATTTTTGTATATGGATACAGCCCACTCTTTAAGAAAGAATCCAGAATATTTCTTCTTGTTTCTAAAGAACGAATGGATTTCTGTAATACCGTCTCCAGTTTCCTGTAGAACTGTTCTTTTGTGTCTGTTTCTTCTTTTAGTTTCTGCAGATTTATTGTCACCATGCCAATGGAACTGTGCATCATAGACTGTCTTGCAAAATGTATTGTTCTGTACTTTTTCTGCACTTGCAGTAAAAGAGTATGCACCGGGCTTTCTGCAAACAGATCTTCTTTGCTTATCTTAAATACAATGACAGGATATTTAAAGATTTTATCTTCATAGTCTCCTTCTTCCATCACTTCCAGCAATGCCAGTTGTACAAGCTGCTGTTCAAGAGCACAATCTTCAAAAGTAAATGCTTGTTTTACCCCTGCAATATACGGATGGGTACGTTTTAACTCTGCAGGAATCGTGCCATCACATTCTATGACTGTAAATGGTGGTTTTGATCCCCAGCGACTCGGAACGTTAATACCATAGATAAATGTCTGCAGATTCTGCTTGATTTCTTCATACGGCAACTGATCTTTTTTTGCCAGTACTGCAAGATAGGTATCAAAAGAGGAAAAAGACTGTGCACCTGACCATTCATTCTGTAAAATACCCAGAAAGTTGACCATCTGCGAACAAAGAGTAGACACATGTTTTCCAGGTCCGGAACAGATATTTCCATTTACCGGCAGGATGCCTTTTTCCAGTAATTCCTTTACAGACCAGGCTGCTCTTCTTGAGGCAAACATATCCAGATCATGAATGAAGATTTCCTTGTCTTCATAGCTTTTGACAATGTCTTCCTCATAGATATCACTTAACCAGTAATTTTTTGTTAACATACCGGAGTTATTTAAAATCAGTCCGCCTACGGAATATGTATCCTTGCTCATACCCGCAAGATAGGTAGAAAAGATTTTTGTATATTCATGAGAATTGGTTTCTATCTTACGGACATTTTCTCTTTGTTTACGATACAGAATATATGCCTTTGCCACATCATAATATCCCGTATTGGAAAGAACTCTTTCCACGCTGTCCTGAATATCTTCCACTCCGATGATATCGCCATGAAGCTGATTGCAGAAATCGCTGGTCACTCTTAAAGCTATACATTGAATCACATCTTCAGAATAGGGCTTGGAACAGGCAATAAATGCTTTTGTGATAGCCTGCACGATTTTATCTAAAGTAAATGGTGCAACAGACCCATCTCTTTTCATTACTTTGTACATCGCTTTACCTCCTGATTTCCACCTTAGGAATGTATTGTTGTGCAATTTCCTTACGCTTCTGAAGTTCTTCTTCATTTAAAGGATGATAAATTCTGGAAATCACTGTATCTCCATCCTGATAATTGCGTAAAACATAGACAGGAATACCCTGCAGTTCTTTTGCCATGATTTCCATTTCTTTTGCAGTATGCAGTTCTTTAATCAAGGTTGTGCACACTTCATAGTACACATCACTGTTTTTCAGGAT
>CAKVLT010000014.1 GCA_934757945.1 uncultured Bulleidia sp.
TGACATTGTATTCTACAGTGTCAGAAGAATTTAAACTTTTATGGTTCATAATTAAAACCTCCTACACTATATGTATTTGTAAAAAAAGATAAAAACGTCGAAGAAAATTAAAAATTTATCGTCTTTTTTATGAAGCTTTGCAAAACACACAAAATGTGCAAAGAAAACGACCATAGTATAACAATCCTACTATGGATTGTTTTGCTTATGGTCGTCTTGTATTGTTTATGAATTATTATTTAGCATTTGCACTACTCTTCTAAAAATTTGATTTTAATTATTGGGTTTTGAAAAGTATTGTTTTGTAAGATCTGCCACTGTTCCTGATAACAGTAATAAAGCAATCAGGTTAGGAATACTCATTAATCCATTAAATGTATCTGCTATGCCCCATAATAATCCAAGATCTAAAGTTGCGCCTAAAATAGCCACAAAAGAATACACTACAAAGAATGGTTTGATAATCTTATCTGTTTTAAATAAAAATGCAGCAAATCTGGAACCGTATAGTCCCCATCCGATAATGGTTGTAAAGGCAAAACAGCATAAGGCAACTGCAGTAAATAAAGAAGCTCCTCCTCCATAAGTAGAAGTAAAACCGGCAATAGTCAGTTCTGCACCTGCAGCCTGTCCATAGGCAACAGGCGTACCACTGCATAAAATCACCATGGCAGTTAATGTACAGATAACAATAGTATCCGCAAAGACTTCAAAGATACCAAACATACCCTGTTTTACTGGTTTACGTGTATCCGCACAGGCATGGGCAATAGAGCCTGTACCAAGACCTGCTTCATTGGAGAATATTCCTCTGGAGACACCTTTTTTCATACTGACAAATAAAGAACCAATCACACCACCTGTAAAAGCTTCCGGGCAAAAAGCACCTTCAAAAATTGATGTAAAGACATATGGTAAACGTGTATAGTTTAGCACTACAACACCAATAGAAAGCACCACATAGAAAACTGCCATAAAAGGTACCAGTTTCTCTGAAACACTTCCTATTCTTTTCACTCCACCTAACAACACCATTGCCACAAGCATAGCGACAAGAATGCCTATAATAAGATTCATATTAGAAATAAACGCATCAGAAAGATGGACAAACTGTACTACAGCAGAATCAATAGCTGTCACAATCGTATTAACCTGTGTAGCATTTCCCGTTCCAAAGACAGTTAAAGCTCCAAACAGAGAGTACAATACTGCCAGAAACTGCCAGTGTTTACCAAGACCATTCTGTATGTAATACATCGGTCCCCCTACCCAGTCTCCATCCTGATTACGTTGTCTGAAGTGTACAGCTAGAGTAACTTCGGCAAACTTGGTACACATTCCTAAAACAGCAGAACACCACATCCAGAACACTGCACCTGGCCCTCCAATGGCAATAGCACCTGCAACACCTGCTATATTACCAGTGCCTACCGTTCCTGCAAGGGCAGTACAAACTGCCTGAAAAGGGGTCATGGCACCGTCTCCTGCCTCTTTCTTTTTAAACATTCTGCCAATGGTTGTCTTTATAGCATAGGGAAATTTGCGAATCTGTATAAAGTTAGTACGTACACTCAGTAAGATACCTACACCAATAATACATACCATGGCAGGTACACCCCATATAAAATCATTTACCACTTGATTGATGGAACTTATCGTCTCTATCATAGAAAAGACTCCTTTTCTTAAAAATCTGATTTATTTTACCATAATTCCTGTATATATCGCTATCCAAACCTTTAGCTCTCCTTGTTTGTACAATAGACAGGTGGTAAAATGATTTTACATATTTAAGAAAGCAGGACTCAATCATGAATGGTAAAATACGAATCCGGACCGCAAGCAGGATCAGTTTGCTTGTGACCGGCATTCTTTCTGCACTTTGTCTGGCTATCTCTCTGCTGGGTGTGCAAAAATATACTGAATTAAGAAATATCACTAAAGAAATGGTCAATTGTCAGAATATCGTAGAAAATCTGCAATCCTCCAGTAATACACTGACAAGACAAGTAAGACTTGCAACAATGACCGGCAACAATCACTATGTGGATACTTACTTTACTGAACTCAGCAAAGTGGATACCTACGAAGCAGCTTTGCAGAAGTTATCTGCATATGATTGTGAACAGGAAATACTGGAGCATATTCATAAAACGATTGATTCCTTCAATGAAGCTACCCAGAAAGATTTTTATGCTCTGGCTCTTGTGGAAACAGCACTGGATTCTGATATTTCACAATGGCCACTTGCACTTCAGAATGTGGAAATTACTGAACAGGACAGGATTTTAAGTGAACAGGATTTACTTGATAAAGCAAAACATACGGTTCTTTCCGCTGAATACGCTTCTTGCAAATCTGCTGTCTCAGAAGCTATCAGCAGCTCTTCAGCCTCCTTGTTTTCCAGTATTCAAAAAAAAGAATCCAGAGCTGCTTCCATATTTATGGATATCTTCAGAAAACTGATCGTATGTATTGCTCTTCTTGCCTTGATTGCTTTAATCAACAGCTTTATGATTAAAATGTTTATTATAGACCCGCTCATTCAATACAATAATGCGATACAACATGGAACAATTCATCCTGTAACCGGTGCAACAGAATTGCAGACGGTCGCAAGAACATATAATCATGTCTATGAAGAGAACAAACAACGACAGGCAATCATGCAACATCAGGCGGAAACTGATCCTCTCACCAGTATTCTTAACAGAGGTTCCTTCGATCGCATATTGCATCTCTATGAAAAAGATAACCAAAGATTTGCATTACTATTATTAGATATCGACGAATTCAAGCGGATCAACGATACATATGGTCATGCAACAGGAGATGAAGTCATCAAACAGGTTGCTTCCATATTATCTTCAACCTTCAGAGCAGTAGATCACGTATGCAGAATTGGTGGCGATGAATTTGCCGTCATACTTGTAGAAATGACAAGTGCTTATAAAGAAACTGTCATCACTAAGATACAGAAGATCAATGACCTTCTCTCACAGCAAAACAGTGCCTTACCTCAAATATCCTTAAGTGTCGGAGTTGCCTTTTCAGACAGAAAGACACCAGGAGAATCCATTTTCAAAGATGCAGATAAAGCACTCTACCATACAAAATCACATGGTAAATGTGGATGTACCATCTACTCCGATATTACCTGAGTATCTGTTCTAAATGCAGATACTTTTTTAATTACCCGGGAAATTAAAAGGAAGCAGGCAAAATCCGGTTGAAGCTTGTCTTACAGATTCAGGTATTCTAGACTGTTCTAAAAGATAAAAAAAACAGGTAATGCTGAAACATTACCTGAAATTCTATAGTTTTGATGAATTAAACTAATTCAATATAAGCCATAGGAGCAGCATCACCCTTACGGACACCTGTCTTAACAACACGTGTATAGCCACCCTTGCGGTCTGCATATTTTGGAGCTACTTCATCGAATAACTTCTGAACAACAGTCTGTCCTGTTTTTTCATCAGCTACGACGTTACGAATATAAGCAGCAGCCTGTCTTCTAGCAGCAAGATCACCTTTCTTACCAAGAGTGATCAATTCATCTACAACGCTACGCATATCCTTAGCTTTAGCTTCTGTTGTTTCTACTTTGCCATAGAGAATGACGGAAGTAGCCATGTTACGAAGCATAGCTTTACGGTGGTCAGCGTTTCTACCAAACTTACGATTCCACATTGTGTATTCCTCCTAATTAGTCAAAGGATTTGAAACCAAGTCCAAGTTCGATAAGTTTTTCCTTAACTTCCTTAAGAGATTTCTTACCGAGGTTACGAACTCTCATCATTTCCTCTTCTGTTTTCTGTGTCAGTTCATCCACTGTCTGGATGCCTGCACGCTTCAAGCAGTTATAAGAACGTACAGATAGATCAAGATCTTCAATTGCCATCTGATGATCAGACTTTTCTTTTTCTTGTCCGCTTTCCTTGATGATATTATCCATATCAACGACATCTTCGTTGATATCTGCTACGATCTCGAGGTGATCCATTAAAATCTTAGCAGCCATAGATAATGCTTTCTGCGGAGAAATAGAGCCATCTGTAGTAATTTCCATGGTTAATGCATCATACTTTGCATCCTGACCTACACGAGCAGGATCTACGGTATACGCAACCTTTTCAACAGGTGTATAAATGGAGTCAGTATAAACAGTACCAATGCCCTGAGAGGAACCAGTATTTAACTGCTTATTGATATCTGCGCTCACATAACCTCTGCCATTCTTAGCTTTCAATTCCATTTCCAGACTTGTTCCCTGTTCCAGATGAGCAATTTCCAAATCCTTGTTCAGAATTTCTACTTGTGCTGGACATATAATGTCACCAGCTGTTACTGTGCATGGTCCTTTTGCAGAAATCTGTAGAGTATATACATCATCATCTTCAATTGTCATAATCAATTTCTTCAACTGTAAGATGATCATACTTACGTCTTCTCTTACACCAGGAATGCTGGTGAATTCATGGTATACACCATCAACTTTAATTGAGAAGACAGCTCCTCCAGGAAGGGAGGATAATAATACTCTACGAAGTGCATTACCGATTGTAGTACCAAATCCTCTTTCTAATGGGGAAAGAACGAACTTTCCGTAGTTTTCGGATTCTACATATTCCTGTACTTCAAAATCGGCGCGTTCAAACTTTTGCATGCAACATCCTCCTATTATTATCTATTAACCGCGTGGTCTCTTTGGTGGACGGCAGCCATTATGTGGGATCGGTGTTACATCATTAATAACAGTGATCTCTAATCCTGCTGTCTGGAGAGAACGTACAGCTGCTTCACGTCCAGGACCTGGCCCCTTAACGTTTACTTCAACTGTCTTCATTCCCTGCTGAACTGCAGCTTTACCAGCTGCTTCTGCACATAACTGTGCAACATATGGTGTGGATTTACGGGAACCCTTGTAACCAAGAGCACCTGCAGAACTCCAGGAGATAACATTTCCTGCTTCGTCTGCAATTGTTACGATTGTGTTGTTAAATGTTGAATGAATGTGAGCGACACCCTTCGCCACATTTCTACGAGCTTTTCTCTTACGAGCTTTAGCCGCAGCAATATTCTTCTTTGTTGGCATTCTAATGTCCTCCTATTACTTCTTCTTATTAGCAACTGTACGACGTGGTCCTTTACGTGTACGTGCATTTGTCTTTGTTCTCTGTCCACGAACAGGCAGACTTCTTCTGTGACGAAGTCCTCTGTAGGAACCAATTTCCATCAGTCTCTTAATATCGAGAGCTCTTTCACGACGTAAATCACCCTCAGTTTTGATTGCATCGATCTGTTGACGGATTGCAGTTTCCTGTTCTTCTGTCAGATCTTTGACGCGAGTAGTAGCGTCTACGCCAGCAGCAGCTAAGATTTCTTTAGCTGTAGTACGTCCAATACCATAAATATAGGTAAGAGAAATTCCAACTTGTTTGTTATTTGGAATATCTACACCAGCAAAACGTGCCATATTCTTTTACTCCTCCAAATTAACCCTGTCTCTGCTTGTGCTTAGGGTTCTCGCAGATAACCATGACTACGCCTTTGCGCTTGATGACTCTGCACTTATCGCAAATTGGTTTTACGCTAGGTCTTACTTTCATTTTTGTAACCTCCATGACAATTTGTTACGATTGTTTGAGACACTTCTGTGTCTGAAATAAAGTGCTCACGTATCGTTTAGAGTGAATAGCAACAACATTTCGCATCCTGTTAAAATGCATATGTTCTTCGTATGGATTTTACCAGTAACGTGAGCTCGAACTGTTTGACCACGTTGTGTATTCACTGTGAGAATGCAATAAAACAATAAAACACAAGAAGGGGATAGGAAAACCTGTCCCCTATCTCTTATGTTAATCTAATTGATTTAATGCTTCCTGAATCTTACCAAACACGATTTCAGGCTTTTCAGCAGCATTTAAATGCTTAACGACATTCTTATCTTCAAAGAAGTCAATTACCGGCTTCGTGCTGTTTTCATATTCTTCCATTCTCTGTGTCAGTTTTTCCACAGTATCATCGGATCTTTGCTTTAACTCAGATCCACAGACATCACAGATTCCTTCAACTTTGGATGGGAAGTTATGAATGTGGTAGATTGCACCGCATTTTGGACAAACACGGCGACCTGTAATACGCTCTTTTAATTCATCGAAGTCAACTTCCAGAGCAAGAACACATTCTACCGGTTTTCCAATTTTCTCAGAAATTTTTTCAAATGCCTGAGCCTGAACTAGTGTTCTTGGAAAACCATCTAAAAGGTATCCCTTCTGACAGTCATCTTCCTGTAATCTTTTTTCAACCATGGCGTTGATAACATCATCAGGTACCAAACGACCACTTTCCATGTAGGATTTTGCTGTTAAACCGAGTTCCGTGTTATTACGCACATTTTCTCTAAGCATATCCCCTGTAGAAATATGAGGAATGTCATATTCCTTGAGAATTAGATCGGACATAGTGCCCTTGCCAGCCCCCGCTGGACCCATGATTAAAATATTCATTTCCGTCCTCCTTAATTTAGGAAACCATGATAGTTTTTCTGTGTCAATTGTCCTTCAAGCTGTCCAATTGTTTCCCTTACAACGCCGACAACGATAATAATACCGGTGCCCCCAATTGCACTGGAAGCAGGGATGCTTGTAAACATTGGTAACAGATATGGAATCACGGCTACCAGGGTCAATCCCAGAGCGCCGAGAACGGTAATACGGTTTAATACCTTATGCAAATATTTCTTTGTATCCTGACCCGGGCGAATACCAGGAATGTAAGCATCAGACTTTTTCAAGTTATCAGCTACAGTATCTGGATCTACCTGAAGATCTGTATAGAAGAAAGTAAATAAGATAGTTAAAACCGCATACAGTGCAAGTCCAAATGGTTTTGTCAGACTCAGATAATTCTGCAGTTTCTGATACAGGTCAGTATTGAAGAAACTGATGACAATCTGAGGCGCAGTCATAATAGACTGTGCAAAAATGACAGGAATAACCGATGCACTGTTAATCTTAAATGGAAGGAATGTAACATCACTCTTTCCACCACGATTACTTATGCTGTTCGTGTACTGAATTGGAATCTTACGAACTGCAGTTTCCATTATAACAACGAAAACGACAATAGCAAGATAAATTAAACAATAAAGTACAAATTGCAGTACTCCGTTGAAGACTTCTCCATTAGATGTACCCCCAACCAAGATGCTGTAAATCTGAGCAAATTGAGTTGGCATGTTAGAAACGATACCTGCAAAGATAATAATGGAGATACCATTTCCGATTCCCTTCATACTGATTCTATCACCGATCCATACCAGAAACATGGTTCCGGCACACAGGATAGTCGCAACATAAAGGTATGTAGACAACGCACTGGATTCAAGAATTGCATATTGCTTGTCAAATCCATAAACTAATGAAAATGCCTGAACAAATGCAAGTACTACACCCAGATAACGTGTTGTCTTTTCAATCTTCTGTCTACCAGTCTGACCTGATTTAGCCCATTCTGTAAGAGATGGAATGACATCCATACTCAACAGCTGGATGATAATACTAGCAGTGATGTATGGAGAAACGCCCATCGCAAAGATGGACATTTTTTCCAGAGCACCACCACCGAGTAAGTTCATCATACTCAGAATGGAATTATCAGATATCTGTTTCGCCAGAGTAGCAGCGTCAATACCCGGAACTGGTATTGAGGATCCAATGCGATAGATCAGCAACATGGCAAGAGTGAAGAAGATCTTTTTACGGATCTCCTTATTCTTGAACATATTTGCGAACGAGCGCAACATCTTAGAGTACCTCTACTTTTCCGCCTGCTTCTTCAATAGCTTTCTGAGCAGTTTCAGAGAACTTCTCAGCTTTTACAGTTAGTTTCTTTTCGAGTTTACCCTTACCCAGAACTTTAACACCATCAAGATGTTTCTTTAAAAGTCCTGCAGCCTTGAGTGCTTCATAATCAACTGTTACACCGTCTTCGAATCTGTTCAGATCTTCAACGTTAACAATTGCATATTCTTTACGAGTAAAGTTCGTGAAACCTCTCTTAGGCATTCTCTTGAAGAAAGGTGTCTGTCCACCTTCGAAACCGATAGCTACGCCACCACCGGAACGGGAGTTCTGACCCTTCTGACCTTTACCAGAAGTTTTACCTGTACCAGATCCCTGGCCTCTACCAATTCTCTTGCTAGTAAAGCGGGCTCCTTCAGTAGCTTTCATTTCATTTAGTTTCATCTGGATTCCCTCCTTATCTTAACTCAGCGACTTTCTTGTCGCGGATCTTAGCGATGTCTTCAACAGTACGCATCTGCTTTAAAGCATCTAATGTAGCATATACTACGTTAACAGAAGTACGGCTTCCGATAACCTTGGATAATACATCAGATACACCAGCAAGTTCTAAAATAGATCTTACTGCACCACCTGCGATAACTCCAGTACCTGGAGCAGCAGGAAGTAATCTTACAGAAGCAGCACCATGTCTGCCTGTAGCAGCATGTGGAACTGTTCTGTTGTCATCTACTAACTTAACTCTGAATACGTTCTTAGTAGCAGCTTCTTTTGCTTTCTTGATAGCATCTGGAACTTCAGCAGCTTTACCCATACCGAAGCCAATTCTACCCTTCTTGTCACCGACAACTACAAGAGCTGCAAAACGCATTCTACGTCCACCTTTAACAGTCTTGCTTACACGGTTGATGGAGACAACTACATCTTCGAACTCAGCAGGTTCACGTCTTCTCATCTGAGGTCTGCGACCATTACGGTTTCCTCTTTCAGGACGTCCAGCTGTAGTATTTTCACGCTTTTCTGTAATGTTTTCAGTTGGCATTGTCTATCTCCTTCCTTAGAACTTCAGTCCAGCTTCTCTAGCAGCATCTGCTAAAGCCTGAACTCTTCCGTGATACACATAACCGCCACGGTCAAAACGGATTGATTCGATGTTCTTTGCTTTGCACTTTTCAGCAATTGCAGCTCCTACCTGTTTAGCAGCTTCAATATTTCCGCCGTTTTCAAGTTTCAGTTCTAATGAGCTGGCAGCACATAATGTGTTGCCTGTTGTGTCATCAATAACCTGAGCAAAGATATGTTTGTTTGAACGGAATACGTTCAGTCTTGGGCAGTCGGGAGTTCCACTGACTACTTTACGTACACGCTTATGACGACGGATACGTTCTTCATTTTTATTTGTTTTCTTCAGCATCTTTCTCTCTCCTTCCCATTACTTTTTGCTAGAAGCTGTCTTACCTTCCTTACGACGAACAACTTCATCCACATAACGGATGCCCTTTCCTCCGTAAGGTTCTGGTTTCTTAGTAGCTCTGACAACTGCTGCAAACTGACCAACAACCTGTTTATCGATACCAGATACGTTGATTGTGTTAGCATCAGGACAAGCAACTTCAACGCCAGCTGGAACAGTCAATTCAACTGGGTGAGAGAAACCAACGTTTAATGTCAGTTTATTACCTGCTAATGCTACACGGTAACCAATACCTACAACTTTTAATACTTTTGTGAAACCCTGATTGCAACCTTCGATCATAGTTGCGAGCAGTGCACGTGTTGTTCCGTGCAGCTGTTTTGTATGCTTTTCTTCATTTGGACGTTTAACTGTAAGAACATTTTCATTGATTTCAATTTCCATCAATGGAGAGAAAGTCTTTGTCAGAGTTCCCTTAGGTCCTTTAACAGTCACCTCATTGCCAGCAGCAACGCTTACTTCAACGCCAGCTGGAATGGTAATCGCCTTGTTTCCGATACGTGACATTTCTTTTATCCTTTCTTAGTTATTACCAAACATAAGCGACAACTTCGCCGCCGATGTGCTTTTTACGTGCTTCTTTATCAGTCATCATTCCTTCAGATGTGGAGATGATAGCGATACCTAAACCATTTAATACCTTAGGAATTTCATTTCCCTTAGCATATACACGTAAACCTGGTTTAGAGATTCTCTTGATACCGCTGATAACGCTCTGTCCTTCAGCGTATTTCAATGTAATGACGAGCTTCTTTTCAATGCCCTCGCCTTCTGTAGCATAATTAGAGATGTAACCCTCAGACTTCAAAATCTTAGCGATTTCCACTTTAACTTTGGAGTATGGAGTGACATCAACTGACTCATGACGTGCCTGTAGTCCGTTACGGATTCTACTTAGCATATCAGCAATAGGATCTGTCATATTCATTACGGGTTACCTCCTTCTTACCAGCTTGCCTTCTTAACTCCAGGAATCTGACCTTTGTAAGCCAGTTCACGGAAGCAGATACGGCAAACCTTGTACTTTCTTAATACGGAATGTGGACGTCCACAAATCTCGCAACGTGTGTATTCACGTGTGGAGAACTTCGCTGGACGAGCTTGTGAAACTTTCTTTGATGTCTTTGCCATTGATGTTCTCCTCCTTATTTAACAAATGGCATACCTAATTCTTTTAACAGACTGTATGCTTCTTTATTTGTCTTTGCAGATGTTACGATAACAATATCCAAACCTCTTACCTTAGCAACTTTATCGAAGTTAATTTCAGGGAAGATTAACTGTTCCTTAACACCTAATGTGTAGTTACCACGGCCATCAAATGCTGTAGCACTAACACCACGGAAGTCTCTTACACGAGGCAGAGAGATGTTGAATAACTTATCAAGGAATTCATACATTCTTTCTCCACGAAGTGTAACTTTGCATCCGATGCTCATGCCTTCACGCAGCTTGAAGTTCGCAATGGACTTCTTAGCCTTTGTGATAACTGGCTTCTGACCAGCAATTTCTGTTAATTCAGCAACTGCTTCTTCTAAAGCCTTAGGATTGGCAATAGCATCACCGACACCCATATTTAATACAACTTTTTCAAGTTTAGGACATTCCATTACAGAAGAGTAACCGAATTCCTTCATGAGGGAAGGCTTAACTGTTTCAACATATTTCTGTTCTAAACGGTTCATTATTTCTTCTCCTCCTTAACTACATTGCCGGATTTCTTGAAGACTCTGACTTTTTTGCCATCTTCAAATTTGAAACCTACACGGCTGGCACTCTTAGCTTTTCTGTCATAGAGCATGACATTTGAAGCATCAATCTTTGCTTCTTTATCAACGACGCCACCTTCTGGATTAGCCTGACTTGGCTTAAGAGACTTCTTAACCATGTTGACACCTTCAACAATGATTTTATTCTCTTTAGGGAATACTTTAGTTACTGTAGAAACAGTTCCCTTGTAATGGCCGCTGATTACCTTGACTTCATCACCTGTCTTGATTTTCATCTCGGGCTCCTCCTTACAGTACTTCCGGTGCCAGAGACACAATCTTCATGAAGCCTGCATCACGAATTTCACGTGCTACTGGGCCGAAGATACGTGTTCCTGTCGGAGTCTGATCATCTTTAATAATTACAGCTGCGTTATCATCGAATTTGATATAAGAGCCGTTTTCACGTCTGACGCCATAAACAGTACGAACGATAACTGCTTTAACGACCTGACCTTCTTTAACAGTTCCGTTAGGAGCTGCATGTTTTACTGCGCAAACAACGATGTCACCGATGTTAGCTCTCTTACGACGGCTACCACCTAAGCAACGGATAACTAATAGTTCCTTAGCACCGGTATTGTCTGCAACGTGTAATCTACTTTCATTCTGAATCATGTGCTTTTCCTCCCGATGTCTTAAAGAATGACTGCTTTTTCGACGATTCTTACTAATCTGAAGTGCTTATCCTTGGATAATGGACGAGTTTCCATTACTTCTACGATATCACCGATCTTAGCTTCGTTGTTTTCGTCATGAGCTTTAAATTTAGTTGTGAACTTAACGTGTCTTCCGTATAAAGGATGGCGCTTCGTGGTGTTGATTTCTACGACGATTGTTTTGTCCATCTTATCGGAGACGACAGTTCCGCGTAAGACCTTACGTGCGTTTCTTTCTGCCATGTCTTATGCCCTCCTTTACTTTGCCTCTGCATTAGCACGTTCTGTAAGAACTGTCTTAATGCGGGCAATTGTCTTCTTGATATCTTTAATGCGGCTAGGATTTTCAAGGTTTCCTGTAGCTTGCGCAAAACGTAAGTTATAGAGTTCCTCTTTTAGGGATGTGACTTCCTTTTCGAGTTCTTCATTACTTAGATCTCTGATTTCTTTCACATTCATACTTATTTAACCTCCTGGCCTTTTTTAATGAAACGTGTCTTGACGCAAAGTTTGTTTGCAGCAAGTCTTAACGCTTCTCTGGCAACCGCTTCATCAACGCCTGCGATTTCGAATAAGATTCTGCCTTTCTGAACAACGGCTACCCAATGATCAGGAGAACCCTTACCGGAACCCATACGTACTTCGAGTGGTTTCTTTGTTTTTGCTAACTGTGGGAACACTTTGATCCAAACCTGTCCACCACGGTTCATATAACGTGTCATAGCGATACGTGCAGCTTCAATCTGAGCGCTGCTTACATAAGCACCTTCATCAGCAACTAATCCGTATTCACCAAAAGCTAATTCACGACCAGCTTTTGCTCTTCCTTCATAGGATAAACGATGAGGTCTTCTGTACTTGACTCTCTTTGGCATTAACATTAGTCGTTACCTCCTTCTGTTGCAGCAGGAGCTTCAGCCTTTACAGCTTCAGCTGCTGGACGGCGGTTGTTGAAGCGACGATTGTTGCTTCTACGGTTGCCTTTACGTGCATCTCTTGGGTTACGTGCAGGAGCTTCAGGTTCTTTAACCATTTCACCAGGCATAACTTCACCACGGCAGATCCAAACCTTAACACCTAACTTACCATATGTTGTATGAGCTTCGCAGCTAGCATAGTCAATGTCAGAACGTAATGTATGTAAAGGTACGACACCCTTGGAATAGCCTTCCTGACGAGCGATTTCAGCACCACCTAAACGACCTTTTGCCAAAGTCTTGATACCCTTTGCTCCAGCTCTTAGTGTAGCTGTAATAGCCTGTTTCTGAGCTACACGGAAAGACTGACGGTTTTCTAACTGTTCGCAGATCTTACGAGCTACCAAGTGAGCATCTAAGTCTGGGTTAGCAACTGCAACCACGTCAACCTTAACGTTTTTACCGTTTGTGATCTTAGCTAAAGCTTTCTTTGTAGCTTCGATCTTTTCAGGCTTGCCTTCAGCAGATTTACCAATTGCTGCACCTGGTCTTGCACAACGGATGATAACTCTGACATTCTTCTTGCCTGCACGTTCAATTTCAACGTGAGAAATGTAAGCATCTTTTAAGTTCTTTTCTAAGTACTTACGGATCTTAGCGTCTTCGTTCAGAAGATCACCATAATTTGCTTTGTCTGCGTACCATCTGGACTCCCAGTCACGGATGACACCAACACGCATGCCAATTGGGCTAACTTTCTGTCCCATTCTGATCTTCCTCCCTTAAATTTCGTCACTCACTACAACAGTGATATGACTTGTTCTCTTTAAAATCTGAGCTGCATTGCCCTTAGCTCTTGGCATGAATCTCTTCATAACCATGCCTTCATCAGCATAGCATGCCTTGATGTATAAGCTGTTTGGGTCCAGCTGGAAATTGTGAGCTGCATCAGCTGCAGCTGTCTTAACTACTTTATATACTGCTTTGGCAGCTAAGTTCGGTGTGAACTCAAGGATTGCCAATGCTTCGTTGACACTTTTGCCTCTTACAAGATCTAATACAAGTCTTGCTTTACGAGGAGTGACACGAACAGTTTTTGCTGTTGACTTTACTTCCATGTTTGTCCTCCTTACGCTGCCTTGTCACTGCCGTGACCACCGAATTTTCTTGTTGGTACGAATTCACCAAGTTTGTGACCGACCATATCTTCTGTTACATAGACAGGAACGTGTTCTTTACCGTTGTGCACAGCGAATGTATGTTCCACAAAGCTTGGGAAAATAGTTGAACGACGTGACCATGTCTTAATTACATCATGCTTATTGGCTTTGTTCTGTTCTTCAACCTTTTTTAACAGGTATGCATCACAGAAAGGTCCTTTTTTAACACTTCTTGACATCTTAATCTCTCTCCTTTCAGCTTACTTTCCGTTGCGTCTTCTAACGATCAGGTTGTTGCTCTTCTTCTTAGGATTACGTGTCTTAACACCCATAGCTTTCTTACCCCATGGAGTCATTGGAGACTTACGTCCTACAGGAGCTCTACCTTCACCACCACCGTGTGGGTGATCACAAGGGTTCATAGCAGAACCACGAACTGTTGGACGGATACCCATCCATCTGGATCTACCAGCTTTACCTAAGTTAACCAGGTTCCAGTCACCGTTACCTACAGAACCAACTGTTGCACGGCAGTTAGCTAATACTTTACGAACTTCACCGGACATTAATCTTAATGTGCAGTATTTGCCTTCGAAACCAAGAATCTGAGCGGAAGAACCAGCAGCTCTTGCCATCTGTCCACCCTTACCAGGAACTAATTCAACGTTGTGAACTGTTGTACCTTCAGGGATGTTTCTTAATTCCATTGCATTACCTGGCTTAATATCTACAGCTTCACCAGATACGATTGTGTCACCAACTTTTAATTCAGCCGGGCATAAGATGTATCTCTTTTCACCATCTAAGTAGTGAATTAAAGCAATGTTAGCTGTTCTGTTTGGATCGTATTCGATACCAGCAACTTTTCCAGGAACTGTATCTTTATTTCTCTTGAAGTCGATAATTCTGTACTTCTGCTTGACGCCTCCACCCTGATGACGAGTCATAATGCGTCCAGTATTGTTTCTACCACCTTTTTTATTTAATGGAGCTAACAGTGACTTTTCTGGAGTGGACTTTGTAATTCTTCCACGGTTGTCCAGAGTAGACATATTTCTGCGTCCATTACTGGTTGGCTTATACTTAATAATTGCCATTTCTCTTTTCCTTTCGCATGTTATCCGGAGATAGCGTATTCCTCCGATAAATTACCAATTAGTCTTGGTTAAATACATCAATTGTCTGTCCTTCCGGTAACTTGACCATAGCCTTTTTAATAGACTTTGTCATTCCGGAATAACGGCCAACTCTTCTGAGCTTGGATTTTGTATTGGATACATTTACAGCCAGAGGTTTGATGCCATAGATTTCCTTAACTGCCTGAGCAATGGAAACCTTGTTTGCTTTTTTAGATACTTCAAACGCAATCCAGTTACCGTTCTGAGACATCTTAGTTGTCTTTTCAGTAATGATTGGTCTTACGATAATGTCACGAGCGTTCATTCTGCGAAAACCTCCCCTGCCTTAGCGACAGCAGTTTCTGTGAATACGATCTTGTCTGCATTAGCAATGTCATAGACATTTAACTGAGAAACTGTAACAACTGTAGCGTTAGGAATGTTTCTCATGGATAAGAATGCATTGTCGAAATCTTCAGAAGCGTCAGCTACGAATAATGTTTTACGATCGAAACCGAATGCATTTAATAATGCAACAGCTTTCTTTGTCTTGATTTCATCGAAGTTGATGTTTTCGATAACTCTCAAGTTGTTGTCAGCTACTTTTTCACTTAAAGCAGAACGGAATGCAAGTCTTCTGACTTTGCGGTTCATCTTTAAGTTGTACTTTCTTGGATGTGGGCCGAATGCGATTGCGCCATGTCTCCACTGTGTAGCACGTGTGGAACCCTGACGAGCACGACCTGTACCCTTCTGACGGAATGGTTTCTTGCCGGATCCGCTTACTTCAGATCTTGTCTTTGTGGAATGTGTTCCCTGTCTTAGACCTGCTAAATAAACAAGAACTGCATCATAGATTGACTGCTGATTTGGTTCGATTCCGAATACAGCATCATTTAATTCAACCTGCTTTACAACTGCAGCTTCCTGATTGTATACATCAATCTGTGCCATTGTAGTCCTCCTTATTTACCTTTACGAGCTGCGCTTTCAGCAGCTTTCTTAGCAGCTTCTGCTGCTTCCTTTGCTTTTTCTTCTTCAGCTAATTCTGCGTTGATTGTTTCTTCAACTTTATTGAGTTCTTCTTCAACGGAAACGCCTTCGAAGGAAATTAATTCTTCAACAGCAACACTCTTAACAGGTTTTACTGTTGTGTGGATCATTACAAGACCTCTCTTTGGTCCTGGAACGTTACCCTTAACTAAGATGTAACCTTCTTCAGCATCAGCCTTGATAACTGTTAAGTTCTGGTTAGTTGTTGTGTAAACACCTTCATGACCAGGCATTGCTGTACCCTTGTTTACAACGCCGTTGTTACGTCCGTTTGTAGCAAGAGAACCAATGTGTCTGTGGTGTCCGGAACCGTGACTCATAGGACCTCTAGAAGCGTTGTTACGTACGATTGTCCCTGCGTAACCTTTACCTTTAGATGTTCCCTGTACGTCTACGACATCACCAGCTTTGAATAAGTCAGCCTTAACTTCAGCGCCAACTTCGAGATTCATCATTTCATCAGCTTTGATTTCACGGATGTATTTCTTTGGAGCTGTGTTAGCTTTCTTGCAATGTCCGATAGCTGGCTTGTTTGCACGGTGTTCTTTAACATCTTCGTAACCAAGCTGAATTGCTTCATAGCCATCAGTTTCCTTTGTCTTCTTTTGAAGTACAACGTTTGGTTTCACATCGATCACTGTTACAGGAATCAGTGTTCCATCGATGGTGAAGACCTGAGTCATACCCAGTTTTCTTCCTAAAATACCTTTCATCTTGTATTACCTGGTTCCTTTCTTTAAAGTTTGATTTCGATATCAACGCCGGAAGGTAGATCTAATCTACTTAAAGCATCGATTGTTTCAGCACTTGGACCAACGATTTCAATCAGTCTCTTATGAGTGCGGATTTCAAATTGTTCACGAGCATCCTTATACTTGTGAACAGCGCGAAGGATAGTAACTACTTCGCGTTCTGTTGGCAGCGGAACAGGTCCGACAATCTTTTTAGCGCCATGACCATTAGCAGTTGTAACGATCTTTTCAGCAGCAGCATCAAGACTTCTGTTCTCGTAAGCCTTCAGACGAATTCTTACAGAATTTTTTGCCATGAATTTTTCCTCCTTATATTCACTCCCTTGCAGGGATCGCTCCGCAGAAGTTCCCCGGTTATCACGCCATGACAACGGATGTCAGCGTGCCGGCAATCTTCCACATCTACACGAGTGCTTGTATATACTACCACGTGTAAAACCCCATTACAAGCACTTTTTTTACTATTTTTTATCACTTTTTATAAATTATAAAAACGCTCTTTTTTGAGGTGAAAAACTGTATTTTTATTCAGCTCCATTATCTTTATGCCCTAAAATTTTGAGATATTTGTATGTCAAAATACCCATAAAAAAAAGAAGAGCATGCAATATACCCCTCTTCTGTTCTATCTAAGTGTATATCTGCTGCTTCTTGCTTCTCCATGCTGTATCAGTATATGTTTATCCAGCATTTTACGGATATATCTGGAGGCTGTGGCAGAACTTACCTCCAATACTGCCATAATTTCTTTCTTGGTAAACCATTTGTGGTTTTCTGCATATCTTACAATCCTTTCTTCAGGATCCCATACTGCACAGGCTTCATTTACTTCAGTATGCACAGACTGCACATAATTACAGTTAGGTAAAATCACTTTAAAAGCATTAGGAGAAGTTTTAATTGAAGGTTTCACTGATTCCTTCTCATAGGCATGAAAGATTTTAGGGATACCCGTCCCATAGGCTTCGATAAGCTGAAGTCTGTAAAAGATATTGGCAAGATTCTGATTTCTGCATACAGATATTCCAAGACACATATCCTCTTCACTTATACCATTAGGCAATCCCCCAACAGATGTAAATTCCATTCTGTCATCGTAAATGCCTATTAAGGTACTGGCACTGATGGAATATTCTCTATGCACTAATGCGTTCATCAAAGCTTCTCTTACAGCAACTTCAGGATAGTCCTTTTTATCCGTTCTGTATAAACCCTGAAGAGTACTTTTTGTTTTATTGCAAATATTCAGAAAAGCATAAATCTCATTCATCTGTTGGAAAAGAGAACCACTGTATTCTTTCCTGTCCAGAAAAACGAACGAATCCTCTCCCTGAAATAGTGCAACTTTAGTACTGCATGTGCATTGATCAGATAACAGCCAGGCAAGATTGGTATACAAATCGTCTTTGTCAATCATTTTTAATGTCTTCATCTGTTGATTTCCAAAAGGCATACACCTTTTTTGAAATTCCTTTGTCATCTCCTGAAATGTCAGTTCCTGATATACGGACCTCAAGGATTCGTAAACGTCTCCATCAGTCTCTTTAATCATCTTTCTGATACTCCACTCACTTGCCGGTGCAGAAGAATAGCCTTTCCTTACATACACACCTTCTGGTTTTAACCCTTTCTTCAAAAGATAATATGGTCTATCCGTACCCCTTTGTACCATTGTCTTAACAATAGCCTTTTCATCTATATATATCGTCTCGTAATGCAAAAACAAGGTGATATCCGGTTTAACTGCATCTCTTGCCATATTGCTTATCTGTAAAGCAACACCATCAGGATTTTCAACTCCTACAACAGTTCCATCCTCTTTTACGCCAATGTATATTTCTCCACCATCAGTATTTGCAAAAGCGATAATCTCCTTTTTTACATCTTCTGTTACAGTTTCTTTCAGCTCAACAGTCTCAGTTTCTTTAAATCGCATTCCATATCACCTCTTTCCGCTTTAATTATATCATATCGTTTCATTCGTATCACACCTGACACAAATAAAGACTGCAAGATGTACTCTTACAGTCTTCACTTTCATAAACCTTTATATACGAATAACATACGGTCTTTACCGTTGATATCCTTTAAGATTTCATATCTGCATTCCGGTAACATTTCTTCTACCAGTCGGGACATTCTTTCTCTTTGGTCCCAACCCATTTCAAATGCCATGAACGCCTTATCCTTTAATACCTTATAACAATCTTTAAAGATTTCTCTGTAGAACTTCAAACCGTCTTCTCCGCCAAACAAAGCCACATGAGGTTCAAAGTCGATAACAGATTTCTCCATTTCTTCCTGTGATGGAATATATGGAGGGTTAGAAACCAGAATATCCAGCTTTCTACCTTCTTTTATTAAAGGCTGTAACATATCCCCAGCAATAAACTGAATATCTGCACCATTCATCTCAGCGTTCTTTCTTGCTGTAACAAGTGCCTCTTCAGAGATATCTGTCGCATGCATACGAATACGAGGTTCTTCTTTACATAAGGTAATGGCAATTGCACCAGATCCTGTTCCTACATCTGTCACAGTAATTTCTTCCTGAGATGGAAAATAGGTATCTACTCTTTGTAAGATGTTGGCACATAACTCTTCTGTTTCAAAACGAGGAATCAATACATCTTCATTCACAATAAATTTGTACCCGTAGAACCAGGAATATCCAAGGACATGTGCCATAGGTTCCTGCTGCAGAATTCTTTCCATACCTGTTTCAAATTCTGTCAAAAGATTTTCAGGCATGGCTTCTTCATAGTTCATGTAAAGATCATATCTTTCTCTTTGAGACAGTTCTACCAGATACGCCATGACAGTTTCTTCTGGAACATCATTGGCAGCACATAGTTTTTCATATTTTTTTACTTCTTCGTGAAATGTTGGCACTAGTTATTCTCCTGCAGTTTCTGTTTTTCATCTTCTGCCTGTAATCCGGCAATAACATCATCCAGCTTACCTTCTACAATACGATCCAGCTGCGTAATGGTTAAACCGATTCTATGGTCAGTGACACGGTTCTGTGGATAGTTATAGGTACGGATCTTCTCAGATCTGTCACCAGAACCAATCTTACTTCTGCGTGCTGCACCTTCTTTAGCTTCTTCCTGTTCTCTTTGAAATTCATAGACACGGGAACGGATAATTTCCATGGCCGTTTCTCTGTTCTCAATCTGAGATCTGCCTTCCTGGCAGTTTACTGTAATACCTGTAGGCTTATGTACGATACGTACAGCAGAGTCTGTTTTATTGATATGCTGGCCACCAGCACCACTTGCTCTGTGAGTTTCAATTTCCAGATCATTCGGATCGATTTCAAAATCTGCCTTTTCTACTTCAGGATAACAGTACACTGTTGCAGTACTTGTCTGAATACGGCCCTGAGATTCTGTCTTAGGGACACGCTGTACTCTGTGTACACCGGATTCCCATTTCAGATTTCCATACACACCATCTTTTCCTTTAATAGAAAAGACAATCTGAGAGAAGCCCCCGGCTTCACTTGGACTGGCTTCCATAACCTGTACTTTCCATCCCTTGCTTTCAGCAAATCGAGAATACATTCTGTATAAGTCACCTGCAAAAATGTTACCTTCATCTCCACCGGCACCACCACGGATTTCCATGATACAGTTATTATCATCCATAGGATCTCTTGGAATTAGCAGATGCTGAATATGCTCCAGAAGATTTTCTCTTTCAGGTTCACATTCCTCCAGTTCCATCTTTGCCATTTCCACCACTTCAGGATCATCTTCTTTTAACAGTTCCTTTGCCTCTGCAATACGGTTATCCAGAGTGCAAAGATCTGTATATGCCTGGGATGGTGCTTCCAGACGGGCCTGTTCCTTACCAAGTTTTGTAATCAAAGAAGGATTGCTGGCAACTTCATCGCTCATCAGTTCCTGTGTAATGTCGTTGTATCGTTCATGTAATGCCTGTAATTTTTCTTTAAATGCGTCCATATCTTTCAGTCCTTTAAATCTTCAAATCCTTTCCTCCTGCTGCCCGTAGCTTTTAAACGGCGTAATGCCTTTGTCTCTAACTGACGGATTCTTTCTCTTGTCACATTGCATTCTTTACCAACTTCTTCCAATGTACGAGGTCTTCCATCATCTATACCAAAGCGCATACGCAGGATCTTTTCTTCTCTTTCAGGTAAAGTCTTTAATAACTCCAGTACCTCTTCACGTATGATGGTCTGATTTAAAGACTCTTCAGGAGTAGCCATGGCTTTATCTGCCACATAGTCTCCTATGGTTCTGTCATCATCTCCATCCCCTGTTTTTGCACTTTCATCCAGGGATTGTACTGCCTGAGCATAATTTAATATTTCTTTGACTTTCTCTGCGGTCATGCCTTTCCCAAGATGTTCTGCAATCTCTTCAGAAGTAGGTTTTCTTTCCAGTGACTGCTGTAATTCTTTTTCTGCCTTTTTGATCTTGGCAGTCTGTTCCTGGACATGGATTGGAATACGAATATCTCTGGATTGATCAGCAATCGCTCTTACCACTGACTGTCGTATCCACCATGTGGCATATGTGGAAAATCTGAATCCTTTTGTGTAATCATATTTTTCCACCGCACGTATTAAACCAAGATTTCCTTCCTGAATCAAATCCTGAAAGGATAATCCTCCATTTCTTATATATTTTTTTGCCACAGAAACCACTAACCTTAAGTTGCTGGACACCATCAGATCCTTAGCCTGTTTATATTCTTCACTGTCAGGATCTGCTTCCTTTAAGATTTTACCAAGTTCCAGTTCCTGTTCCTGTGTCAATAAAGGAATAGCCCCTATCTCACGAAGATAGATTTTATTGCTGTCGGTGACTCTGATAGGTTCATCTAAATTATAGACAGTCTGAGAATCATCTGTTTCCTCTTCACTGTCTTCCTCTTCATCGGCTCCTTCTTCGTCTTCATCTATGTCTTCTTCAAACTCTTTCAAAGAATCATCTTCTTTTAAGAAAATACCATTTTCCTGACACCAGTCAAATAAAGCATCTTCCTCTTCTTCACTGAGGTGATTCTTTTCTGCCAGTTCCACCACTTCATTTTCATCACAATTATCTTTGTTAAGAAGCAGCTGTTCAATTTCTTCCAATGTAAGTACTTTAGAGTCTTTCATAATACTATCCTCCTTTAGCACATTTATTTTACACTATAGTGCAAATATATATGTTTCCTTTTCTTCTTAAACCGATTCCATTTATCTGATTTTGTCTATTCTTAAGGATATAAGAGGAATGTACGTTACGCTGAGATACTCCCAATGCACAAGGTAAAAAAAAGATTGAGAAATTCTCAATCTTATTTCAGTCCATACTTCTTGTTGAACTTTTCTACACGACCAGCTGCCTGAGCGAATCTCTGACGTCCTGTATAGAATGGATGACAGTTGCTGCAGGAGTCTACACGGATTTCCTTTAATGTGGAACCTGTTTCGAATTCAGCACCACAAGATGTGCAGATAACCTTAGCCTTGTAATAATTTGGATGAATACCCTGTTTCATTTCAATTCTCCCTTCTGCCTTACACCTCAATGCGTGTGTAAAGAAAGTTGCATGTAGATGTTACCATGAGGTTTGTGGAAATTCAATACTACTTTTCCTTTTTTGACCATTTCCAGGTATAGAGTGCACCAAACAGTAAAATGAGAAGAGCACTGATAAATAACAGGAAATAGGCAGCCTGTTTTACACATATATCCCCAACCTGAGCCATGGTGCTGGAAACGTTACGTTCCACCAGAATCACAGCCACAAAGTTGATCAGACCTGCCAGTCCGACAAATCTTGCATTTTCCTTTTTATGCAGCAGAATATCCTGACATACAAGATTACTGAGGACAATCACCACTCCTAAGAAAATACTCAGATTAAATGTATTGAAATTAAATGGAAGCATATATCCATAGAACTGAATTTTAAACAGAGGCAAAACAGTACTTACAGCACATACCACACTGCTGATCAAAGTCACCAGATCCTGTACAGTAAATATTCTACCAGCCACCTTTACTTCTTTTTCCAGTGTATCATCAACCGTCTGCATTGCTTCACTTGCCTGTATCTTCTTAGCTTCATTTACAGGTGCAGCTTTTGGTGCTTCTGCAGATGCCTGTTCCTTCTTTACTTCTGGTGTTTCAGTAACAGATGGTTCCTGTACCTTAGTTTCAGGTTCTTTGGCTGTTGTTTCTTCAGATGCTGTAACGTTCGTTACTTCTGGCTGTATTTCTGCATGTTCAGATTCTGTTGCTGATGTTTCTTCTGCTGGTACTGCAGATTCTTCCACAGTGACAGATTCTTCATTTTTCACTTCTTCCAGTTTCGTTCCGCACTCTACACAATACAGTGCATCTTCCTTGTTGTCATGACCACAGTTTGGACAAACCATATGTATCATCTCCTATTCTTCGTCCATATCTTTTTCTCGATACATCACTGCACCAAGAGCATTCAGCTTTTCGTCAATATGATCATATCCTCTGTCGATATGATAGATATTACGGATAGTTGTTGTACCTTCAGCAATCAATCCTGCAATAATCATGGCAGCTCCACATCTTAAGTCTGTAGCAACTACCTTTGTTCCATATAATGGTGTCGGGCCATGAATTTCTGCCTCTCCTGGATCCAGTTCGATATTGGCACCCATCTTGGCAAGCTCTGTACAATGTTTGAATCTTTCCACATAGATGGTTTCTTCTACTTTAGATTCCCCTTCTGCCTGTGTCAGTAACGCTGTTAAAGGCTGCTGTAAATCTGTAGCAAATCCTGGATATGGCTTGGTGGTGATATCTACAGGACGCAGGTTTTCTGAACGGTGGACAGTGACACTGTCTACTGTCACATCCATATTGACACCCATTTCATCCAGTTTGGAAATCAAAGATTCCAGATGATGAGGGATGATATTCTTGATAGTCATGTGTTCTGCACATGCCGCAGCAATAATCAGATACGTACCCGCTTCAATTCTGTCAGGAATGATTTCATGGAAACATCCATCCAGTGCTTTAACACCATCAATAGTAATCACATTGGTACCTGCCCCTCTGACTCTTGCGCCCATCTTATTTAATAAGGTAGCCACATCAATGATTTCAGGTTCTTTGGCAGCATTTTCAATAGTAGTTCTTCCTTCAGCATACACTGCAGCCATCATGATATTGATGGTAGCTCCTACAGAGGCAATATCAAGGAATATCTTTGTGCCTACAAGTTTATCTGCATCGATGTGATAACATCCTTTAATATATTCTACTTTGGCGCCCAAAGCTTCAAATCCTTTTAAATGCAGATCAATAGGCCTTGGTCCTAAATAACATCCTCCAGGCATCTTCATGCATACATGTTTGTATTTACCTAATAAAGCACCCATGAAATAATAGGAAGCTCTTAATTTACTGACAGCATCTGCAGTCAGATCTACATTGACCATCTTTGTAGGATCAATAATCAGATGATCACTGTGAGGCTGTTGTACATCTACATGTAATATACGCAGTATTTCAGCCAGGTTTTTAATATCAGCGATTTCAGGTACACCTACAATGGTGACAGGACCATTGGCTAATACAGCAGCAGGAATCAATGCCACAGCTGCATTCTTACTTCCTGAAATGGTAACTTCACCATTCAGTGTATGTCCACCTTCTATCTTTATTACATTTGGCATAATCAATTCTCCTTAAGATTCAGATTTCAGTATATCTTCCACCTCAATAATCTGTTGAAGATTTACATCATAGTTTTTTAAAAACAGCATGGAATACAGTATATCCACCACCAGTAACATTCCTGTTCTTGAACCCATAGCTGCTATCTTTGGTCTTTCTTCTGTAAAGGCAGTATGAATGATAACATCCGCATTCTTATACAGATATCCTTTATATGGTCCACTCAGCAGAATCATTGGAATCATCTTAGACTGCAATATTCTGGATATCTTATGTAATTCATCGCTTTTTCCTTCATAACAGAACACAACAGCAACACTGTCTACAGGCTGTATGACTGCATTACGTAACTGTTCTCCCTGTGTTGTGGAATAGGTCACATCCAGTCCAAGCCTTTTTAATTTATACGCAAAGTCCATCATGACAAGAAAATCTGAAAAAGTACCATATACATAGATCTTTTTATGTGTGGTAAGGAACGTTACCGCCTCCTCACATGATGAAAGATCCATATCATTATATGTATCCGTCAAGGCCTGATAGTTTAACGTCAGTATCTTCTGAGCCAGAGATTCTCTTGTTTCATTCCTTCCAAAAGGAGCACTTCCTGTAATGGTTTCATTTGTCACTAAGAAAGTATTCATTTCCTTGGCAAGCTGTACACATAATTCCTTATGTCCTTTAAACCCCAGTTTCTTACAGAAACGGATAATACTGCTTTTAGAAACATATAACGTTGACGCCAACTGTTCCAGCGGAAGATCAATAACTTCTTTTGTATGCTCAAGAATAAAATCAGCAATAGTCACTTCCGTAGGCGTAAAATCTTCTCTTTTTTTTACTCTGTCCTTAACTAACATACACACTCCATTTTACATGAAAACAGAAGGAGTTACAAAAATTAAAAAAAGCCTTCTTGCACAGAAGACAATTTTTATTAATGCATATAATCGAAAATGAGCGTAATCCACTTCACAATGATGATGCAGGCAATCATTGTCCATACAATCATGCTTGCAAAATTCAGCTTATGTTTATCTTTCTTACACCAGACATACCAGATACCCACAGGAGGTAAAAATGCACAGGAAAGATAGGCAATCCAGTTCTCCTTACTCAGAAGATCCAGAATACGTTTCTGACCTTCCATATTTGTGGTTTTGGCCATTTCCGCACGTAGACGTTTATTCTCTGCTTTCAGTTCTTCTTTTGTAAGCTTTTGTTTTCTTGAACTCTTTGGCATAATTCATTCTCTCTTTCTAAAGTTACTATCCATTGTACTTCATAGAACCAAAAAGTGGTAGGAGAATCCCCTACCACTTGAATAGTTCTTATTAAGCTTCTGCAGGAACCTTGTTAGCTGCGATAACGAATGGTGTGTACAGTAAGATAGAAGATGCTAATGCAATCAACTGAGATAATGCGCCCATTAAGTTACCACCGGAAGCTAAGAAACCTAAGATTCCAGGAGGAGTTGTCCAAGGAGCATCTACTACCATGTGTGGGCAGAAACCAATCTTTGTTAATACATAACCAATAACTACAGACACGATTGGAGCTAAGAAGAATGGTACTGCAAGAACTGGATTCATAACCATTGGAATACCGAAGATAATTGGTTCGTTGATATCGAAAATACCACATGGAATAGCTAATTTAGCAATTGCCTTATAGTCATCTCTCTTGGAGAATAACAGAATAGCAATGATCAGACCACCAGTGATACCAGAACCTGTCATAGAGAAGAATGTGCTTCCGAATGGGTTACAGATAATGTTAGGTGCTGTATAAGCGTTACCTGTTGCACTATAGTGAGCTAAGTTTTCCATAGCAGCCTTTGTCATGAAAGCTGTTGTTACAGAGCCTAATACGTTAGGACCATGGATACCGAAGAACCATAATAACTGCATTAAGAATACACAAATCAAATATCCTGGAAGACCAGTCATGATTGCCTGTAATGGTGCCATAACAGCTGCGATTACATGGAAGATATTCTGTCCGATGACATTATTGAAGATAAATCCAACAATAGATACGACTACAATTGTAACAGCTACAGGTAGTAATACTGCGAAAGACTGAGATACGTTTGGTGGTACACTGTCTGGTAATTTAATTGTTAATTTACCGGAATCAGCTAACTTAACGTAAAGCAATGTGACTAAGATACCTACTAATAAGCCTACGAATAATGCGTTAGCATCTGTAAAGCTCTGTAAGATACCGGAACCAGCACTGATAGCAATAGCTGTTGTTTCATCAGCACCCTTTGCTAATTCTAATGCGCCGTTAGAAGCTGCAACTACGTCGCCAGCTGTTGTGTTAGCAGTAATAGATGTTTCCATTAATGTAACAAGAGATGCAATAGCAACTGCTGGAACAGACTTGTCACCTACATGTCCTAAGTTTTCTGCAAAGTGTACAGCAACAAGAACACATACAGACACAGCCATGAAATTCATACATCCATAGTTAGCTGTTGTTACAATTGGAGTTAAGTTCTCCAAGAAAGATAAACCAGGAATGTTGGCAATGGATAAATATGTAACAGTGCTTCCTGGTGGATCGTAATGGAATACTACCCACTGGAACAATGTACAGAATGCACCAACGATTACTACTGGCATGTTGTCAATAAAGCCATCTTTGATAGCAGACAGAACTTTATTGGACTGCAATTTTCCTGCGAAAGCCAGGAAAGCGTTCATAAACTTCTCATTCATAATGTTCGAAGTCCCCTTTCATGCTTTAAATATAAGTTCGTGTGAAAGCGTTTGCAACCGATTCCATTCATTATGGTAGTTATGTTTCAGTTATTTTAATTATGTTTAAAATATGTGAAAAGAAAGTTTCATGTATTCTTGAATTTTCTTTGAAAGTCACCAAAATACCTTGAATAAATATAGATAATTGAAACTTCAATTTCAAAACTGTATGCAATTATGTTCAAATTACGGCGTAATCCCCATTTTCACATCAATAGTTCCCCACAATCCTTATAGTTTCACCTCCAACTATTTCTAATTCATACACATACAAAAAACGTAAACATCCATACATACAAGTACTTCATCATCTATCTTCAAGCACAAAAAAGTGAGCTTTTACACTCACTTCTTCATCAACGTTGTAATGTACAGTTTCCACAAGCTATCTTTTGAAAGTTATGGATTGCAGTTCTTACATGGTACATATCCCATTCCAATCACTTCATCTCTTGTGCCGGTATAATCCCATCTGTTTCCATCTTTTATTTTGGATACACTATGACAATGAGGAAAATGGAATTTACCTGTATTGGTATTTATCACGTAGTCATGTGTCACAGGAACTGCAGGTGTTTCTTCTATAACAGCAGGGGCTTCCTCTACTACAGGTTCAGGAACAGGTGTAGGAACAAAGCCTTCTTTCATTACCAATTCTTCACCTGGCTGTTTTTCTGTTTTGACTTTTAAGCTATGACCGTCTGAAGTTATGGTGATATCTCCATGACAATCTGTTCTGTAGATTTCTACACCATTTTCTTTTAGCTTTGTAAGCACATTTCCACCTGGATATCCTTTGCCATCATTACCATCTGTTGAAATCACTGCATATTGAGGATGTACAAGTTTCAAAAATTCATCACTGGTTCCAGTATCAGAACCATGATCTGACACCAGTAATACATCACTCTGCAATGTATCTTTGTAAGTGGTACATAATTGTTCTTCTGTTTCTTCGGAAATATTACTGGCAAACAGGAAACATTTATCTTCACAAGTTACCTGCAACACTATTGGATTTGCATTCAGAACACTGATAGTTGCTGCATCGAGAGCATAGGTATCTCCTTGGGATGGAATAATAACATTTTCCGAAACCACACTATTCAAAAACGAAGCATACACATCTGAAACTGCTTCAGTTGTCGTAGCAAGCACCTTGTCTGCTGTACATTTCTGTAAAGCACCGGAAAGTCCTCCGGCATATTCATCAGCTACAGTGCTGGATACCATAATATCCAGCATTTCAATATCTTTCTTTTCTAATACAGAATATACTGTACTGGAAGCTTCAGCAGCACCTCCATCTACCAGCATATAATGATTATTACACTCTATAAGTGCACTGTTCCCCTGTCCAACATTCAGATATGTAACAGAAAAGGATTGTATCGGATCAGATACTGTCTGTTTTGTATCTACATTTTTAACAGCAGACACATTTGCCTGAGACACTTTTCTGCCCGAAGATTTCTGTTCTTCTGTTTCTTCATTGCCACCCAGGATTCCTATTCCCATAAGAATTCCCGCTGCAACAAGAATCTTTTTCTTCTTTGACCATTTCTTTTTCCGTCTTTTACCTGCTTTTTCCAGTGCAAGCATCTGGTCAATATCCTCCTTATACTGTTCATTCTCCAGACTCCTTTTCGAGTCTTTTCTTCTGAAAAGCGGACGCATACATTTCCCTCCATTATGATGTATATACTATTTTTACTTTCTTCTATTGTACTACCCTTTTCTGTTTTACAGTAATTATCAAAGCGTATTTATAATGCATATCATTCTGTTTCAGTACAAAATTCAGCATTCAGAGATTTTTTCTCTTTTTGTGTAGGCAAAAACAGCAAAACACCATTTTATACTTTCATAACCATACAAAAACAGGTAACATACTCTCTTTCAAAAGTACATCACCTGTATTTTCATCCACTTCCTTCCATATCTTCAGGTTTGAACATGCTATGAAGACAATCTATTCTGGCATTTCATAGTTTCCCCTTTATCTCTGACACAAGCAAATGAACTGTAGTACATGGGCACATATTTGACGGCTTTTTCTTTCCTTCTCTGAGACATTGCTCATACTTTTGCTGTGCTATCTGTATTGCTTTTTCTTCATCACCAGCTTTACAGATTTTTGCGTACATCTTTTCATCTGCTTTTGAATATTTCTGTCCAGTTTTATCTTCGAATTTCTTTGCAAAATCAGTACAGCAAGTCCAGGAGTTTTGGATTGACGGCATGGAACCAAAATAAGCGAACATCCAGATTTCAAAGCACGGATTTGACCAGCCAACACGAATATTTTTCTTTTCCGCCTCAGCAATAATTTCATCAAATCCCTGTACCTGATCCCTGTCAAACACTATGCACGGGATACGGTATTGCGCTTCATATGCTGTAAGCTCCATACATTTGTCAATCATACTTCGGGTTTTAGTCTCAACAACCCTTATCACAAGTTTGTTTCTCAATGCCTCTGGTATGGATTGTTGAAGACCGGTAAAGAAACAGCGTTCCGTACCTTTTGTATCTGTAACAACTAAATAATATCCAAGCTCTGGTGATTTCATCAGTCTTCTTTGTTCTCTTGGCTTTCTGTTTCCTGTTCTATTTTCTTTTGCCATATTTATTCCTTTTTAAAAATATCCATGCTCTTTAAAGTAGGAATAGCACCATATTTACCAATCATATAGTTTTTCTCATAGCTTTCGTCTTTACGTATATGAGAGCCATCTTCATCAACAAAATCAGCTAAAGAATATAATGTAGAAACACCTCTGCCATCTTTTTCAACAAACCAAATCTCATCTCTTCGTAATAATTGATTAGATAGTTGCCATGTATCATGTGTTGTAAACACAAGCTGTGCATGATTCACATTAATTTCAGGATTCAGAAATGTCAGCAGGAAGTTTCTTACTAACAATGGATGTAATCGAGCATTTAATTCATCTATAAAAAATACACTTCCATGCTCTAACACTTCCTGTAATTCAGGATAGAGAGCAAACATCTTTAATGTACCTGCAGATTCTGCACCCAATGGTATTTCAGCCATCTCATCAGAATCTATTTTTTTGTGAAGTGCTTTAATGGTATATTGATCTTCCTGAGCTTCTCCTTCGCTCGGAACTTTTTCCACTTTAAAGTCTTTAATCTGCTCATCAAACGAAGAAAAAAAATCTATTACTTTCTTCTGTATTCTCTTATCATCCACAAAGCCACCCGGCAATCGATGAGACATAAATAAATTCGTAAATGGATCACCAAAATCTGCAAACTCATTCATTAAAAACCAATCTCTGATGATTTTACATTTGCTGATTTTCAGCTTAGCTCCTAAAGAAGACACCAGCACCTGTTTTTCCAAAGCTATTTTTATATTTTCTCTGCTGTTTTTTGGTAACCCAGATAAATCCAGTTCTTCCTCATTTCTGTTTCTATAGAAAACTCTGCTGAATTTTCTGGCACTTTTTGCTTTAGAATTAAACCATTCCTCCGTAACCCCTTCTTTATCTACACAAAATCCATAATTATAGGTTCTTTCATTTTTATCTTCAGGAATTGTAAAGTATACTTCAAAAGTGGAATCTGCATCAGCTGATGTAGAATCGAACAAGAATGGAGTCGGTTTATATCTCTCAAACTTCTTTTCCTCACCGCCATATTTAAAAGAGTCAGCTACATACTCAGACATATATGCCAATGCACTGTATATATTCGATTTTCCACTTGCATTAGCACCATATATAGCAGCAACAGGTAATATTTTTTCTCCTCCAGAAGTTACTACTCTTTCTGAAAATTCAGTTATCTTTGTTGCGGATAAATCTAATGTAACTTCTTCTCTGAACGACTTATAATTTTTAAAACTAAACTGTATCAACATAATTCTTCCTCTTACCTATTACTTGTACACTTTTATTATAATCATTTTTTCAGAAAAACAGACATCAATTTGAGGCTTTTTCTCATTTAGTAGTTTATTTTGTGCGTGTTTTTAATTTATATGCATTTTCACTATCATCATCTCGGCTTAAAGACCATCGGATTTAAAAACACAAACAGGTAACATACTCTCTTTCAAAAGTACCTTACCTGTTATCTTCAATAACTTCCTTCCAAACCCTCAGGTCGGAACATTTATATAGCTTTTCAGTCAAATTGTAAAATCTCGAATTTCTTTTGCCAGATTAAAAGGAATGATTTCCTCCATCACAGTTTGTTTATAAGCAGTCTCTTCATGCATATATGCAATGATATCCCTGGCTTTATATTCCTGGAATTTGGCCATCACCTGATCAAGAACATCTTTATCCTGGCTTGTCAAATGAGAATAGGACATATTCTCAATCGGATAAAAATGCAACATCGTTGAATCATGCACTTCATCTATTTCTTCCTGAACGTTTAATTGATCCAATAGTACAAGACTGGAATGTCCAATTGGAAGTGCACCCATTTTTTGATGAGTATACACCAGGCCAGTAATAGCTTTGTTGAATTGTTTCATAGACAATGCGTCCACATACCATAACATCTTCATCAATTTGACTTTATATAAATACTTCGTATTTTTTGCGATATACGAAATACATTCTTCTATTTTATCTATATTCAGTGTCACAAATCCATTGAAAACAGATGGCTCCTGATATTCAACATAATTGCTTTCAAAAGTCTGGCGTGACAGATACTCTTTTCCATATACATCAAGATTTTTTATCATACAATTTTTAATTGCTTTCAGTCTTGATTCACAAAATTTATCATGATGCTTATCAAGCAATTCTATGGCAATAAGAGGACTGTCCCTTACCATGCATAACATTACATCATACGCTTCATCCTGAATGGATTTACTTTCATAGCGAGAAATTGTAGCCTCTCCCCATCCCATCAAACGAGCAAGTTCTACCTGTGACAAATCATAAGTTTCTCTTAAAGCAACTATCTCATCCGATGTAAGTAAATGATGCTTTTTTCTATAGGCATTCTTTGCTGCCTGCAGATTTGCATTTATTAACGATGCAGTTTCAAACTCACACTCACCATCTTCTCCATTTGTACAATAATAATACTTTTCTAAATACTCTACCACTTCTCCCTTTATAGTGGCAGTAGTCATACGTTTTCTTTCCTCAATATCATGAATTTTATCGCATATTGGGCAATCCATTTGCTTAATAACTTTATACTCCATTTTGTTCTCCTTCTGATGCAATTGAACCTCTTTTACAGATAAGGGAAATCCATTGGATATTCCGCGAAATGAAATGATACACAGAGAATTTTTCTTGCCGGTTCACCTTTAATTTTAAATTTGATATATACCAGTTGATCATGTATCACTTTTCCAAAGACAAACAGCCGTGGTGGGTTATCATCATCTCTATCAAACAATGTTTCTGAATATTCTTCAATTGTCAGCTCTTTCAGCCTGTCTACAACGTCTTCTGCCTGATAATCCAATTCAAGAAGAGTGTCCGTCGTTGAATACTTATTTTTCTCTCCGGGTTTACTTTTTCTAATCAGATAAAAATCCGTTTCAATGTTAAAGTTATCATTTTGAGTAATAGTTTTAACTTCAGCCAAAATATCCATAACATCATTCTTATCTGATTTCATTGGGTGTTTTATAAAAGTCACCTACAGACAACTATCAATTGATAGTGTTTATAGTATATCATCTATTCCACATTATGAATTTATTTTTTAATTTATCGCACAAAAAATATTCTCATTCACAAGACATGCAGAATAAACACATATTGCAACTGATGGTGTATGAATGTTTCAGAACACTCAGAATACTCCCAATCATTGCAACAAAAATAACAGGTGTTGCAGATAGGATGTGTGTATGTAATTGAAAGATGAATTTTTGTTTATGCTCAAGTTTTTTGCATTATAAGAAAAACTCAACAAAAACCATTGGTAAGGTGCGAAATAATTATTGTAATTTAAACAACTTTCGGCAGATTGGCAGAATGCCGAAAGTTGTTTAAATATTATCTGCAAATATGGTGAGTAATCCGATTTCTACTATGCATTTGTGTCATCCCTTTCACTTAGCTACATGCAGAATACGTAACCGCTACATAATCTGTACCTACAAATAGAAAAGCCTGTGGATTACAATCAACGTTGTAATTACACAGGATTT
>CAKVLT010000015.1 GCA_934757945.1 uncultured Bulleidia sp.
GTTTCTTGAGGTTTTCTCACCTCATGTTATTTTGGAATTGTTTTTTGGATGACCTCATCCAATTTTACAGCGCCGTTCTTTTTTAATACCCGTTTTCTTTAAACAGTTTGTCCATGCATGAAGGATACTCTGTAAGATCCAAAGTCTGTCTGGAATGAGATAATGCCAGAGTGTCTGCAATATGTCCATGCAGAAATACTGCCATTTTCAGTGCTGTGAAAATATCTTTCTGGAAAGATATCATGGCTGTAATCATACCTGTTAACAAGTCTCCGCTTCCAGCCTGGGCCAGTCCTTCATTTCCAGTTTCGTTGATATATATATCTCCTTTTGGAGAGGTGATAATGGTATTTGGCCCTTTTAATACCATAAATACTGAATATTCTCTGCTGAACTTTAAGCACAGGTTAATTTTATCCTTGCTTACTTCATAAACAGTTCTGTTTAACAAATCTGCCAATTCCCCTATATGCGGTGTTAATATGACAGGCTGTTTTACAAAGTGCAGTATATAGTAGTTCTGCTGTAACAGGCGAATACCTTCTGCATCCAGTACAATCGGACATGCAGTATTTTGAAGAATGAAATCCAGTACGTGTGATTTATCTGGAATATTTTTTCCTCCTGATCCAAAACAGAGTGATTTTACGGTTGTGCATACAGGCAAAAGTACATCAGTCTTTGTGTATCCGTTATATGGATGGAAAACAGGCGTGATATTTGTGGTAGCAAGAATAGGATAAATGTCATCTGTACAACAGACATCTATATAGCCTGCACCTAAAGTTCTGGCACCTAATATGTTTAATGCACAAGCTCCGGCCATGCCGTAACTTCCTGAAACTATACCGATATGACCATATGTGCCTTTAAAGGCATTTTCCTGTTTCTTTGGAAAATTCCTGAAGAAATCAGAAATTGTCATGGTATTTAAAGGGGAGAACGTATAGAGTTCTTTAAATGCTCTGTGATCTTTTCTTAAATGATAGAAAAGATAATCGATATCCATGGCAATTGTTACATCAGAGTGGAAAAATTCGTGAGTATAGTGATCCAGATTCCCCTCACACCCTGTATTGACACCTAGAGAAATACGGATACAGTGCATTTCATTCACGGTATGAAATATATCTGTAAGTAATGCGGACAATTCTGTATGTGTACCATCAGTGCTTACTGCATCTATATAGATATAGTCTTCTTTAAAATCATTTTTTGTCAGAACTTTGTCTTTAGGAAAATCTCTCTGCAGCTCATTCACAGGATAAATGTAATAATCAGAGACAGTGGTGATTGTCTGCAGTAAATCTGCAGTATATTTATGGTTTCCAATAAGAAAGACTTTTTTTCCCGGATACCTGTCTATTTTTTTTAAAGCTTCATATAAATACGTATTGTTCATGTTCATATTGGAAAATCCTTCACAAATAGTGTATCACTCAACTGGAAAATACCCAAGGAAACAAGTAAGCACTTTCAGAAGAAAGCGTTTTACAAAATGCAAAAACTCCACAAAACAAGGATATATTATTGAAATAGAAGAGAAAAGTTTATTAAATAAATGTTGGAGGAAAATGATATGGGTGAAAGTATTTCTTTTTCAAACAGTTTAGATGTTTTTCAGAATGTGGTTATAGTGTACAGGGATGAACAGAATCATCTCTATATTGGCAATTCATGGTTTTATAACAGAGCAGGACATGATTATATGTCTGTGATGTATCATCTTCCTGTTCCGGAGGATATGGATCTGATGGATGGATGGAACTGGCTGGATGATAATGATCCAAGAGTGACGCTTGTCCCTGAAATAACAATGGAAATGGGAGTTGAGGATTTTCTGTTTGCACATGGTCATGACAGAGACTGGAAATCTGTGACCTATACGGTGATAGATTCTTATGCAGATATTGAAAAGTATTTAAAAAAGAACCCGCTTAAAGCAGGAGAAGTAACAGGTTTCGGCATCAAGAAATAGCTTGTTTTTTCAGGGTTTTTATGCATTTGTTAGGAAGTATGCTATAATTTCTTTGATAAGGAAGGTTAGGAGGAATAACTTATGCCAACAAAGAAGACAGAAACTAAAGTTGCTGAAACTAAAGCAGCAACTGCCACAGAAACAAAAGAAACAAAGAAAGCTCCTGTTGCTGAAAAGAAGGCAACATCAGAAAAGAAACCTGCTGCAAAGAAGACAGCGGCTAAGAAAGCTACAGCAGAAAAGAAGCCTGCAGCAAAAAAGACAACAGCTAAAAAACCTGCAGCTAAAAAAACAGTAAAGAAGGTTGAAATTGCTAAGAAATCCGTTAAGGATTATGAAGATATCATCAACTGGAAGAAGGGTGAAGCTAATGGCATGGATTGGCTGTATATCGAAATTAAAGCTGAAGATCTTCTTACAGAAGTTGAAGCAGGTGTCGATAATCTGGAAACAGTTTGCAATGCTATTTTGAACTGCATGCTTGAAGGTGATACATTTATCGTTGAGCCAAAGGCTGAAAATAAAGTTGACGCAACATTAACAGTTCGTTATTACTGCGATAACTTATCTCCAGAACGTAAAAAGTATTTTGCTCGTTAATTATAGAGGAGATGGAGGATACTGAGTATCCTCTTTTTTTTACTTCAATAACATATACATACTTATCATCCAGCCGTCCATAAAAATAATTTCACTGATACCGGTGATACTTTGATAGGTGATGACAAATAAACCACTCAGGAAAAGACATCCGGTATAAAAACAGGATACTTTCTGAGAAATAAAAACAAACTGAAACAATATTCTGTGCAGGTACAGAAAGGAAAGTAATGCAAATAATAAATGGAGCTGGGAAGCTAAAGAATCTGTAGTGGTAAATGGAGTGAAAGCACTCAGAAACATACATGCACATAAAAGTAAACACTGCAATTTTCTTTTTGGAACAGAGTATTTTTCCAGAAGCGTATATAAGAATGAGAGACAGATGATTACACAAAGCACACATACTATCATGGCGGAACTTCTATGTGTGGAATTTAACAAACCCGTAAAGTTATAGAGCAACGGATTATTAAAAATCATATAGAAGGTAAAGAAAAAAAGGAAAACTATAAGCAAAAATTTTTGTAGAGTTTTTTTGTTGTCTGACATATCATGATTATACGATATTTGAGGGCAGGAATATGCAGAAAATTGGTTTTCAGGGAAATCACGGTACATTTTCAGAGATTGCGGCAATAGACTATTTTGCTTCAAAACCTATGCAGCAAATAGGATATCCCAACTTTGTGGCGATTATGAAGGATATTGAAAATCACAGTCTGGACTATGCAGTACTGCCTGTGGAAAATACAACAACGGGTATTATTTCAAGAACTTATGATCTGTTTAAAGATTATCCCATTCATGCTGTAGGAGAAATCAATGTCCCTATCCGACAGGATCTTATCGTTGTGCCTGGTACAAAGATTGAGGAAATTAAAGAGGTATATTCTCATCCTGAGGCATTATCTCAATGTCAGAAATTTTTTGATGCCCATCCATGGATGAAACAGGTGCCTTATCAGGATACGGCAAAATCCGTGGAATATGTAAAAGAATGCAATGATCACAGTAAGGCGGCACTTGGTTCTTATAGAGCAAGCGAATATTATCAAATGGAATCTTTATGTACTTCTGTGCAGGATCTTACTACCAATATGACAAGATTCCTCGTTATTACATGGAAAGAAGAAGTTGTAAAAGACGCAAATAAAACCAGTCTGATGCTGGTGCTAAAACATGAACCGGGTTCTTTGTATCATGTACTGGAAATTCTTGCGTCCAATAAAATCAATATGCTGAAACTGGAAAGCAGACCTATTCCATCCAGGGTATTTGAGTATCTGTTCTATGTGGACATTGCTGCTGATGCACAGGACGAAAAAGTTGTTGCTATCTTACAGCAGATGGAGAAGGAATGCATTGAACTGAAAGTGTTTGGCTCCTATAAGGCTGCAACTATTGAAAATATTTTCATAAATAAATGATTGCCTTTTCAAAAGAGGGGTATACAATGATAGTGATGAAGACAGTAGAAACCAAGAAATTTTATTACTTTTACTTTAGATAGTCAGGGCAGTTGGATAATTGCCCGTTTTAACGTAATTGAGGCATTATCTAATGGATATAAGTAATAAAAACCATACGATGATGCCGTATGGTTTTTATTTTATGCAGGGAGGACTTATGGAAATTACAGTACATACCAGACAAAAAGAATATCCAATTTATCTGGAAAGAGGAATTCTTTCCAAAGTGAAAGACTATGTCAGAAAAGATGCCAATGTCTTTATTGTTTCAGATGACGGAGTTCCAGAGAAGTGGAAAAATATTCTTCTTCAGCAATTTCCTGATGCACCGATACATGTATTTGCACAGGGAGAGGGAAGTAAAAATGCCGAAGTCTGGCTGGGAATTCTGAAAGATATGAAGCAGCATTATCTTGTAAGAAAAGATATCGTGCTTGCTTTAGGTGGAGGTGTAGTAGGCGATATGGCTGGATTTGCTGCAGCGTGCTATATGCGAGGTATCTCCTATATCAATATTCCGACCACGTATCTCTCCCAGATAGATTCTTCTATCGGAGGAAAAACAGCTATTGATCTGGATGGTGCTAAAAATTGTATAGGCGCTTTCTGGCAGCCGGATGCAGTGCTGATTGACCCTGATGTATTAACAACATTGTCTCCAAGACAATATCATAACGGCCTGGCCGAGGCTGTGAAAGAAGGCCTGACATTTGATGGAGAACTGTTTGAAATCTTTGAACATGATGATTATGCTCAGCATGAAGAAGAGATTCTGGAACATTGTCTGAATATCAAAAAAGGAGTAGTGGAAAGAGACGAAAGGGAGACAGGGGAAAGAAAACTTCTGAATTTTGGACACACTTATGGTCATGCTTATGAAACCTATTATGGATTACAGGGATATCTTCACGGAGAATGTGTCGGTATGGGAATGATGAGTATTCTCAATAGTCCGGAATTAAAGCAAAGACTCGAAAAGGTACTTATACGATTACAGCTTCCGGTATCCTGCGATGCGGATAAAGACAAGGTGTTACAGCTCATAAAGAATGACAAAAAAGCCAATCATGACTCTGTGACGATTGTACAGGTGGATGAGATTGGTAAAGGGTATCTGGAAAACTGGAGTTTTGAAAAACTGAGGGAGAAATTGGATCATGCATAATTCTTATGGGAAAAATATAACGATGACTTTGTTTGGAGAGAGTCATGGACAGGCTATTGGTGCTGTTCTGGATGGTCTTCCAGGCGGAGTGAAGATTGATGAAGAATATATTGCACAGGTGATGGAGAAAAGAAAGTCAAGCGGAACTATTTCCACACCAAGAAAAGAAGCGGATAAAGTAAAGATTCTTTCTGGAGTGAAAGATGGGTATTCAGAGGGTACACCAGTTTGCATGGTGATTGAAAATACCAATGTGCATTCCAAAGACTATTCTGAGCTGGAACATACAGCAAGACCGGGACATGCAGACTATACAGCCCATATCAAGTATGACGGTTATGAAGACCCAAGAGGCGGTGGTCACTTTTCCGGAAGACTGACAGCACCAATTGTGGCATGCGGAGCCATTGCGTTAAGCATGTTGAAAACCAAAGGGATTACCATCGGCACACATATTCAAAGTCTGCATGGAATCCAGGATGCCCATTTTACAGAAGAAAATCTTTCTGCACAAATTGCTTCATTGAGCGAAAAACAGTTTCCTGTGTTAGATGATGTACAGGGTTCAAAAATGATGGAGGAGATTAAAAAAACCAGAATGGCTCAGGATTCTGTGGGAGGAATTTTACAGACTGTGATTCTTGGGCTGGAACCGGGTATAGGAGAACCGGAATTTGATTCTCTGGAAAGTGGTCTTGCACATGGTTTGTTTTCCATTCCTGCAGTAAAAGGCGTGGAGTTTGGAGATGGTTTTGCTCTTGCGGATATGTTTGGCTCTGAAGCCAATGACCCTTTTGCCATACAAGATGGAAGGGTGGTAACAACCAGCAACCATAATGGTGGTATCAACGGAGGAATTTCCAATGGGATGCCGGTGATATTCAATACCTGCATTAAACCTACACCATCCATTTCAAAACAGCAGAAGACGGTTAACTATGTGACAAAGCAGGACAAGACTTTGGAAATCCATGGAAGACATGATCCTGCCATTATTCATCGAGCAAGAATTGTTGTGGATGCCATCAGTGCGCTGACAGTGGTCGATTTCCTGATGGAAAGATACGGCAGAGAATACTTCAAAGGAGAAAACTCATGAAACTTGGACTGATAGGATATCCTCTTGGACATTCCTGGTCCAATGAAATTCATCCTTACCTCATAGGTGAAGACTATTCTAAGTGGCAGCTTCCACCGGAAGAACTGGAATCTTTTATGCAGGACAAAAATTTTGATGGTATCAATGTGACTATTCCGTATAAAACACAGGTGATACCATATCTGAATGAACTGACACCTATTGCCAGAGAAATCGGCGCCGTTAACTGTATTGTCAACAGAGATGGAAAACTGATTGGAGATAATACGGATTATCAGGGATTAAAGGATATGCTTGTTAAACATGATGTGCCTGTTTCTGCTCATCATGTGGCAATACTTGGAAGTGGCGGTGCAAGTAAAGCAGCCTGTACAGTAGTCAAAGATCTCGGTGGCATTCCGTCAGTGGTTTCAAGACACCCTCGACAAGGTATGGTGTCTTATGAACAACTGTATGAAGAAGAGGCTTTCTATACAGTGATTATCAATGCCACACCGGTTGGAATGTTTCCAAACAGCGATGAAGTGCCTGTAGATATACACAGGTTTACAAAGTTACAGTATGTAGTGGATATCGTTGCCAATCCATTACGTACAAGATTGCAGTTTGAAGCTGCACAGGCGGGTATTCCTGTCTTGTCCGGATTTGAAATGCTGGTTCGACAGGCCGCTTGTGCAGATGAAGTATTTGGGAAGTCTGTAAAAGAAGAACGTATAGTGCAATGTATACAGTATTTAAAACAAAAGAAACAGAACATAGTTCTGATTGGTATGCCTACAAGCGGTAAATCCACCATTGCAAAAAAACTGAGTAAGGCAACCGGCTATCCTGTAGTGGAAATGGATGAAGAGCTGGAAAAACAGTTTGGAACTTCTATCTCCAAAGTGTTTGAAGAAAAAGGAGAGGCATATTTCAGACTTGCTGAAACTCAACTTGCCAGAGATCTTCGCAACCAGACACATAAAATTATTTCCTGTGGCGGTGGTATTATCAAAAACAGTGAGAATATGAGATGTCTTCAGGAAAATGGTGTTGTTATATGGATAGACAGAAAAGTGGAAAATCTGTTTCCAACTTCATCGAGACCACTCAGTAAAGATGTAAAGGCTATTTGGAAAATGTATACAGAAAGAAAGAGCCTGTATGAAAGATACAGCGATTACATAGTAGAAAATAATGCGGATATTCCAAGCGTTGTTAAAAAAATAGAATGTATTATTCAAGAAGGAGATTAGGCATATGATTATTACATTGAAAAAGAATGCACCGGAAGCAGAAGTGCAGAAAATTCGTCAGCAGTTCGAAGCTAAAAACCTGCAGGTAAATATGATTTATGGTGATGATTTTAATGTCTTCGGACTTGTAGGAGATACTGCACATCTGGATGAAAGAGATATTAAGGCAAACCAGTGGGTAGAAAACGTACAGAGAGTATCTGCACCATATAAACTGGCCAACAGAATGTTCCATCCGGAAGATTCTGTTGTTGATGTGGCAGGTATTCCGGTAGGAGGTAATTCTCCTATTGTAATCATCGGGGGCCCATGTTCTGTGGAGGGAAAAGAGTCTGTCACAAGAATTGCAAAAGAAGTGAAAGAAGCAGGTGGCTGTATGTTAAGAGGTGGTGCGTATAAGCCTAGAACTTCTCCATATTCTTTCCAGGGGCTGGGATATGAAGGTATTCTGGATATGGTTGCCGCAAGAAAAGAAACACATCTTCCTATTGTCAGTGAACTTATGAGTGCAGATAAGATTGATGAGTTTGTGGAAAATGTTGATCTTGTACAGATTGGTGCTCGTAACATGCAGAACTTTGATTTACTAAAAGCAGTAGGAAAAATCAATAAGCCAATCCTGTTAAAACGTGGTATGTCCGCAACCATTGAAGACTGGATCATGTCTGCAGAATATATCATGGCAAGTGGAAATCCAAATGTTATTTTGTGTGAACGTGGTATTCGTACATTTGAAAAATATACAAGAAATACCATGGATCTGGCAGTGGTACCTATTATTAAAGAAAGAACTCACTTACCTATTATTATTGATCCGTCACATTCTACAGGTGACTGGAAACTGGTGGAATCTGTTTCTCTTGCTGCAATTGCTGCGGGTGCAGATGGTCTGATTATTGAAGTTCATGATAATCCTGAATGTGCATGGAGTGATGGTGCACAGTCCTTGAAACCTGAAAAGTTCAAACATCTGATTGAAAGAAGTCGTAAAGTAGCAGAAGCTGTAGGAAGAAGTGTTCGATGAAAGTAGAAATTGCAAAAGGAATACTCCGTGATACTAAAATTCACATTCCTTCCAGCAAATCGTTATCTCACAGAGCTCTGATCACAGCAGCCCTGTCTCATGGGGTTACAAAAATTACCTCTATGGCAGAAAACAAAGATACACAGGCAACCATCTCTGCACTGCAACACCTTGGTGTTACCTTTACAAAGGAAAAGGATGCACTTTCAGTGAACAATACGGGCAGTTTACACTATGATGGAAAAGATGTGGACTGTAATGAATCTGGAAGTACCTTAAGATTTTTGATTCCGATTTTTTCTTTGTGTAAAGAAAGAGTAAGATTTACAGGAAGAGGAAGGCTGATGGAAAGACCTCAGGACGTATATGTGGATGTCTTTTCAAAACAGGGATTGATGTTTCAGCAGGATTCTTCCGGAATTACTATTGAAGGTGCTCTGCAACCTGGAAACTATGAAGTGGATGGCTCTATTTCATCTCAGTTTATTACAGGTTTGTTATGTACGTTGCCATTGCTGGATGGTGACAGTACCATTACCGTACTGCCTCCCTATGAATCTCAAAGTTATGTTACGCTGACTTTACAGGCTCTGCAAAGAGCACATATTGTGATTCGTCAGGAAGGATATACCTATTACATACCGGGCAATCAAACATATGCAGTAGATGAAATACATGTGGAAGGAGATGACTCCTCCATGGCTTTCTTTGCGGTATTAAGTGTATTGACACACACTCCTTTTTCCATAACGAATATTGCTCATGATTCTTTACAGGGAGATCATGTTATCCTGGATATTCTGAAAAATATGGGTGTGAAAGTAGAAGAAATTGACAATGGATACAGATGTACCTGTGATACACTGCGTGCAACAGAAATTGATCTGGCGGATTGCCCGGATCTTGGACCTGTACTGTTTGCTCTTGCAAGTCAGGCGGAAGGAACCACAACTTTCAGACATATTCAAAGACTGAGAATGAAGGAAAGCGACCGTATTGCCTGCATGGAAAAGGAACTTCATGCACTGGGGGTAGATATGCACAGTACGCAGGATATTGCTTATGTAACGGGTAGAGCTCCAATCAAAGGTGGCGTAACTCTGAGTGGACATAATGATCATAGAATTGTCATGGCATTAAGTGTATTGAGTGCTATTGCTGAAAAACCTGTTATCATTGAAGGCGCTCAGGCAGTAGATAAGAGCTATCCGGATTTCTTCAAGGATCTGGAAAAAACAGGAGTAAGTGTGAAGTATGCTGAATAAAAATCTGAAAATTACAATCATAGGTTTAGGTGTTCTGGGTGGGAGTTATGCCAAAGGATTTGCCAATGCAGGTATTCAGGTCAATGCAATTGATGTGAATGAAGAAAGCTTGCATATCGCAAAAGAAAACGGATGGATCAAAGAAGGATCTTCTTCTGCTTCTTTTGTGGAAGGCAGTGATGTTGTTATTTCCTGTTTATATCCTCATACATTCATTTCCTGGTTACAGGAAAACCAGCACTATTTAAAACCTGGTTGTGTTCTTACAGATGTCACGGGTGTAAAGGAAGTACTGCTGGAAAAGATTCATGCGTTTTTAAGGAAAGATGTGGAATTTATTGCGTGTCATCCTATGGCTGGAAGAGAAGCCAGTGGCTTATCTTATGCGGATGAACATCGCTTTGAATCTGCCAACTTCATTATTGTTCCGATTGAAGAGAATACCGAAAGGGCGATATTGCTGGCAAGAGATATTGCAAAAACATTAAAGTTTAAACATATTTCTGTGCTTACACCTCAGGAACATGATCGCATGATTGGATTTCTTTCACAGCTGACACATGTTATTGCTGTCTCGTTAATGAATGTGGCAGAAAATCCTCATCTTGTAGATTATACTGGAGACTCTTTCAGAGATCTGACAAGAATTGCCAATATTAATGAGAAGTTATGGCCAGAACTCTTTGTATTGAATAAAAAGAATCTGACAGAAGAGATTGATGCTTTTGTAAAAGAAATGAACACCTTTAAAGATCTTCTTCAGAAAGAAGATTATGAAGGGATGCAACAAAAAATGATACTTTCTTCACAAAGAAGGAAAATGTTTGATAAGAAATAATACTTTTGTGTTATAATCCATCGAGTATGAAAAAGAAAGAATGGATTATTTTAAGCGTAGCAGTGATTATAGCTGTTGCAGGTATTTTAGTGTTTAAACTGACAAAGAAGAGCGAACCGGAAGTGCTGGTGGATGTATATCACAGAGATAAGATTGTAGAATCTTTTGATCCCTCTGTAGACGCAACCTATACCATCGAAGGAGATTACGGAACTTTGGATGTTGTTGTGAAAGATGGTAAATGGGAAGTGGATAATGAACAGTGTCCAAATCATATCTGTCATGGTATGGGTTGGGTAGGTGTTGATGAATACATGCCAATCACCTGCATTCCTAACAATGTTGTGATTATTCAAAGAAGTAATGACTAAGCCTATGCGTAACAAGAGTATTAAACGATTTGTTTATCTGGCGTTATTATCCGCTATGGCAATTACTCTGGCTTTGATTGAATCTATCTATATCGGACCTATCTTCTTCGGCTTGCTGAGAGTTGGTCTTGCTAATATCATTGCATTACTTGCAATCAAATTGCTTGGCGTAAAAGATATGATCATTGTCAACTGTATGCGTGTCATTATCTCCTCATTGATGAGAGGTACAATTTTCGGAACGACTTTCTGGATCAGTTTCGGTGGAGTTTTCTTAAGCAGTATTGTGCTGATTGTTCTGGATAAACTGCATTCCAGTCTGCTGTTTACAAGTATCTGCAGTGCTATTTCCCATTCCTGTGGTCAGGTGGTTATTGTAGTATTATTTTACATGCAGCCAGGTATTGCCATATTACTTCCGTATTTGCTGATTGGTTCCGTACCGATGGGAGTCGTAACGGGTATTATAGCACAACTTGTGTTGAAAAGAGTTAAACCAATTTTGTGATTTTGTAGATATCTGCGTAGAGGGTATCTACTTTTTTATTGTCTGTCAGTATGCTACAATAAGTGAGCTTTTATTTTTGAAACAAAGGAGGAGATAGGGTATGAGTGAATATGTAGTAGCGACTGCCTCTACAGCAGATCTTGACGCAAATTGGATGAATCAACACCATGTGCCATTTGTGTCTTATACATTTGTCATTGAGGATACTTCCTATAAAGATGATTGTACTGATGCTACAAAGCAGTTTATTCTGGAACAGATGAAGATGGATGAAATGGTTTCTACCACAGCTGTTTCTGTATATGAATATATGGAATTTTTTGAAAGCATTCTGACCCAGGGTAAAGATATTTTATTTCTGGATATGACAAAATCCTTATCCTCTTCTTTCAATAACTCTGTTTTTGCAAAAGAAGAACTGTCTGAGAAATATCCTGAAAGAGCCATAGAAATTATTGATACTAACGCTGTGACAAGCATTCTTGGCCTGCTTGTAAAAAAAGCAGTGCAGCTTCATGAAGAGGGGAAATCTTTGCAGGAGGTGGCTGCCTGGATTGAAGAAAACAAGAATAACTATAACGGCAGATTTCTTGTGAATGATTTGCAGTGGCTCAGAAGAGGCGGCAGATTGTCTAACGCCTCTGCAATTGTAGGATCTTTATTATCTATCAAGCCGTTAATTGCAGTAGATGGGAAAGGAAAACTGGTTGCCTATTCCAAGGTTCGTGGTCATATGAAAGCCAGAAAACAGCTGCTGGAAGATATTCAAAAAGATATGAATGATAAAACTGCAAAACAGGAAGTGGCAGTGATTTACTCAGGTGAAAAAGAAGAAGGAGAAATGTTTCTGGCAGAATTTAAGGAGAGTTTCCCTCAGATAACTAATGTACAGCTATACAGACTTGGACCGGTAATCATGGGACATATAGGTCCTGGATTCCTGGCAGTTGTGGTGTATGGCAATAAGAGGAGCTGATCCTCTTTTTTTTTGTTATCAGCAGAGAAATAAAAAAAGAAATCCGAAGATTTCTTAAAGGAGCAGGGGTAGAGAGAATCGAACTCCCATCAGCGGTTTTGGAGACCGATGTACTACCATTGTACGATACCCCTAAAAATAAAAAAATGGTGACATGTACGGGATTCGAACCCGTGAGTGCCGCCGTGAAAGGGCGGTGTGTTAAGCCGCTTCACCAACATGCCACAGTGCTACTTAACTAGCGCTTCACTATAATACTAGAGGGTCGCTATAATTGCAAGTGAAAATTTACTGAATAGTTACTTTTTTTGAGGTAAGAAAAAAGAAATCCGAAGATTTCTTAAAAGAGCAGGGGTAGAGAGAATCGAACTCCCATCAGCGGTTTTGGAGACCGATGTACTACCATTGTACGATACCCCTAATATACAAAAAATGGTGACATGTACGGGATTCGAACCCGTGAGTGCCGCCGTGAAAGGGCGGTGTGTTAAGCCACTTCACCAACATGCCACTTTGCTACCTAACTGGTGCCTCAATATAATACTAAAGGGGTTATCTAATTGCAAGACTTTTTTTGTGTGGTCGAAAAATTTTTCTGTTGCACAACAGTAAAGTCCATTCTGCCATTTATGTATCTGATGGCAAAATGGAGTTTCTATACTGGACAATCTGTTACAGATTATTTGCGTAATCCGTATAATTCTACATATTTTTTAAATGCGGATGGAATAGCGAGATGCCTGATTTCTTCTCTTGAGAAAAAGACGAAAGAATCATCCAGCAGATGGTCTGGCTTTTCTACTTCTATTTCATAAGCTTTCATATTCCATTCAATATGTGTAAACAGATGTCTGGATGAAGGAAGAGGATGTATATGTTTGATGGTAAAACCTTGTTGCTGTAACACGGATTGTATTTCTTCTGCAGAACAGAAATGTTCTATCCCGTAGAACTCATAAAGATTGGCAAGTAATCCTTTTGCATCTCTTTTATGTAACAGAAAACTGTCTTCACATCTCAGAATACATAAGGTTCTTTCTGCTGTTTTTCTTGTCGTCTTTTTGATGCGTACCGGAAGGGCAGCTTCTGTATGCATGGCATGAGCCTTACAGCTGTGTTGAAGAGGACATTTATGACATTGCGGTTGTGTATTTGGAAGACAGATTGTTTCTCCAAGTTCCATTAACCCTTGTGTAAAACTTCTTACGAATTGTTTCTCATGGTATTGCTCAAAAAGAGAAGATAAAGCTGTATATGTATCTTTTTGTACAGGTGTATCCAAGACATTTCTATCATCATTGCAAAGTCTTGCCATGACTCTGAGAACATTGCCATCTATTGCAGGCTCAGCTATACCATAAGCAATGGACAGGATGGCTCCACAGGTATAAGGCCCTATACCTGGTAAAGCTAACAACTCTTTTTTGTTACAAGGTAATTTTCCGTTATATTTTTCAGTTAATTCTACAGCACATTTTTTCAGGTTTCTGGCTCTGTTGTAGTACCCGAGTCCTTCCCATAATCTTAAAAGGGCGGGCTCGTCTATTTCTGCTAAAGAAGCAATATCAGGCAGTACATGATGAAACTGCAGATATTTAGGTATTACGGCTTCAATTCTTGTCTGTTGTAACATGATTTCAGAAATCCATACATCATAAGGATCGTGAGTATTTCTCCATGGTAAATTTCTTGCGTTTTCTATAAACCATATACTGATGGCTTTTGCATTTTCTAATGTAACTTCTAACATGCATATTATTGTAACAGGCTTTGAATTATTTGGTATACTATAAGCACATGCATGTGTGATTCAATGGTAGAATGTCAGCTTCCCAAGCTGAATACGCGGGTTCGATTCCCGTCACGTGCTTTTTTTTATATAAGCATATTGGGTATGTGAAGATGACAGATATGAATGACGAAGATATTTTAATTAGGATAGTCAAAAAGGATTTGATGTGCAGAAGTGTTGTAATGACTATAAAAAAGTCAATTATAAAAGAATTACAGCATTAATTCCAAGAAAGGATTCTGCCATGATAGAACATCTTGCAAAGCAGAAATCAGTTTCTACGTATATCTATGAAGTAATCCAAAAAGATATGAACAACTGCAAAGATTAAAGAACAGCCTCGTGCTGTTCTTTTTGCGTATACAATAAAAAAACTTCCATCTTTAAGGAATGGAAGCAGATTTTACATAAGTGTATGTAATCTTCTGAAAGTGGATTTTAAGCAAATCAGGCTGAATACGGAAGTGACTACTTCACTGATGACAAATGCCCACCATGTGGCCTGTAATCCAAATACTTTGGAGAGGATATAAGCGCATGGAATAATCAGAATCATCTGTCTTAATAAGGAAAGAAACAATGACTGTTTACTGCCATCCAGTGCCTGTAACATACCACATATCTGTACGTTAATGCCTCCCAGAACAAAGGAGATAGCACATATTCTCAAGGTAGGAATACCTATTTCCAGCATGGTGCTGTCCGCATTGAATAAACCTAACAATGCAGAAGGAACAGATTCAAACAAGATAGTTCCTGCAAACATGATAATGCAGGTGTAAATCAATGTGAGCTTAATACATTCTTTAATACGTGAAATATTTTTTGCACCGTAGTTGAAACTGATGATGGCAATAATGGCATTGGAAATACCGTTGGTAGCCATGAACATGAACTGCTGCAATTTGAAGAAGATACTGTAAACAGAAACTGCTGTAGTAGAATAGCTGGCAAGTATCTTGTTAATAAATACCGTACTTATGGAGAGAATGGAATTCATGGCCATAGCAGGGATTGCAATGGCATACATTTCTTTAAATAAGTGAAAGTCAGGTTTGAAATCCTCTTTGTGTACCTGAATATCTTTGACGTGATGTTTTGTAAGATAAATTCCTAAAGACATCCCCAGCATTTGTCCGATGACTGTAGCAATGGCTGCACCTGTAATTCCCATTGCAGGAAAGCCACATAAACCAAAGATAAGAATTGGATCCAGAATAATATTGGTTAAAGCACCGGCAGATTGCATAATCATGTTATAGATGGCATTTCCTGTTGCCTGCATGACTCTTTCATAGGCAATTTCTATATGTACTCCAAAACTGAATATTGTAACAATCTGCATGTATTTCACACCCTGATTGATAATTTCTGTATCTGAAGAGAACAGAGATAAAAACCATCTGGAACAGAATAAACCGAATATCAGGAACAATGCAGAGTGGAAAACAGCCATCATCATTCCGTGTGCCAGTACTTTTTCTGCTTTCTTGACATCCTGTTGTCCCAAACTTCTTGCAAGAAGTGCCTGAATACTCAAGGCGGAACCGATAGAGATAGCAATTAATATCATCTGTATGGGATAACACAAAGATACAGCATCCAGTGCAGTTCTTGAGTATCTTGCTACAAACATACTGTCTACTATATTGTAGAGAGCCTGAATTACCATGGATACGATGATTGGAAGACTCATGGTAGTGATGAGCTTCTTCATCGGCATGGTATACATTTTATTGTTTTCTAAAGACATAACTATATTCACCTCCAAAATTAAAGACACTTTGAGGGTTCTTATGGTTATCACAAAGTGGGAAACTTACGTTCAGGAAGTGATTTAATCAAAAAGTATGATTAAAGTCAAATGAAATTATGAAAAACTCACTTTGTTGTGCTAACATATCCGAGGAAAGCTATACAGAACTTTCACATTAAGAGGGAGAAACTATGTTAAAGAAAAGTATTGCAGCAATCTCTGTGATTGCACTATTGGCCGGTTGTTCAGGTAACAAAGCCGCAACAACTGCTACTGCAACACCTGAAGCTACAGCAGAAGCAGAAAAAACAATGGCTTATTTTGAAGCTACATACACAGGGGATACAGCACCAGGAACAGTAATTGATCAGGACTCTCCATTTACTATTACAGAGTATTATCAGGACGGTTCCTCTAAAGAATTTGAAGACGGATATGAAATCCTTAAGGGATGTACTTTAGAAGAAGGAAAGTCTGGAAGAGTAGATGTTCGTTACAATTCCAAGATTGCGACTTTCTATGTAGAATGTAAGTAAAAAATAGGGGCAACCCTATTTTTTATTTTGGGTGTAATAGGGGTTGCAGAAATTGTTAGAGACTGATACTATATCAGTCGGAAAGAAGGAGGACGGCAATGAAGATTTGTATCTCAACTACATTTCACAACTATGTTCATTACGTTCCTTTTGCTTTTACATTTCTATTTTCTATTTGACAGTTCTTATTTGCTGAACTGTCTTTTTTTTGACAAGGAGGAAGAAGCATATGAAAAGGTATCTCGTTTTAGAAGATGGCTCTTACTATCAGGGCGAGGCATTAGGCAGCAATTGTTACAGTACAGGTGAATTGGTATTCAATACTTCCATGACCGGTTATCAGGAAATCTTTACCGATAACTCTTACTGTGGTCAGATTGTTATGCTGACATATCCATTGATTGGAAACTATGGAATCAACAGAGATGATAATGAAAGTCTCGTTCCAGCAGTGTTTGGATTTGTTATGAGAGACTACTGTCCTTTCCCAAGTAATTTCAGAGAAGAAATGCCACTGGACGAATATATGAAGGATAAGAAAGTTCCTGGTATTTATGGTATTGATACCAGAGCTGTTACAAAGAAGATCCGTTCCATGGGTACACTGAAAGCTTCTTTCTGTGACAGTGAAGAAGAAATTCCTGCTCTGGTCGCAAAACTGAAGGCCGACAGTTTCTTACATGATCAGGTGAAAAGAGTATCCACCCGTTCCATGTATCCAATTCCTGGAAGAGGAAAGAAAGTAGTCATGATGGATTTTGGTGTTAAGTTATCTATTCAAAGAGAGCTTACAAAACGTAACTGCGATCTGGTAGTCGTACCTTACAATACAAGCTTTGAAGAAATCATGAGTTTCCATCCGGATGGAGTTATGCTGAGTAATGGACCTGGAGATCCTGAAGATCTGCCTGAGGTAATCGAGACAATTAAAAAACTCATTCCACATACTGTGGTGTTCGGTATCTGTCTTGGATGCCAGCTGATTGCTCTTTCTCAGGGAGCTAAGACATACAAACTGAAGTTTGGTCATCGTGGAGGTAATCATCCTGTTGTAAATCTTGAAACTGGAAAAATAGAAATTACTTCTCAGAATCATGGATTTGCTGTAGATGTGGAAAGTCTTGCAGGCACAGATCTTGTGATGTCTCACCGTGCATTAAATGATGGAAGCTGTGAAGGCGTTAAGCATACAAAGTATCCATGCTTTGCAGTACAGTACCATCCTGAAGCCAATGCCGGACCACAGGACAGTACCTATTTGTTTGATAAATTTATTGAAATGATGGATAAGGAGAATGAACATGCCTAGACGTACAGATATTCATAAGATCATGGTTATTGGCAGCGGACCTATCGTTATTGGTCAGGCTGCGGAATTTGACTATGCAGGATCTCAGGCCTGCACTTCTTTAAGAGAAGAAGGATATGAAGTTATCCTGATCAACTCTAATCCTGCCACAATTATGACAGACTCCACTATCGCTGACAAAGTCTACATTGAACCGCTAACTGTAGAATTTGCAAAACGTGTCATCTTCAAAGAAAGACCGGATGCTATCTTAGGTTCTCTTGGCGGACAGACTGGTCTTAACCTTGTTGTGGATCTTTATAAAGACGGTATTCTGGATGACTTTGGTGTGGAAATTCTTGGTACAGATATCAATGCCATTAATAAAGCTGAAGACAGAGATCTTTTCAGATCTTTGATGAACGAACTGCATGAACCAGTTCCTGAAAGTGCAATTGTACATACAGTAGAACAGGCAATTGCCTTTGCTCAAAGCGAAGGGTATCCGTTAGTTGTACGTCCTGCCTATACTTTAGGTGGTACAGGTGGCGGTTTTGCACACAATGAAGAAGAATTAAGGCATATTACAGAAACAGGTTTAAAGATGTCTCCTGTACATCAGTGTCTGATTGAGCAGTCTATCGCAGGCTATAAGGAAATCGAATACGAAGTTATGAGAGACAGAAACGATAATGCCATCGTTATCTGTAATATGGAAAACGTAGACCCTGTAGGCATTCATACAGGTGACAGTATTGTTGTGGCACCTGTACAGACTCTGACAGACAGAGAAAATCAGATGTTAAGAAATGCTTCCCTGAAGATTATCAGAGCTTTGGGTATCTGTGGTGGATGTAACGTACAGCTTGCCCTGGATCCTCATAGTTTCAGATACTACGTAATTGAAGTGAATCCACGTGTATCCAGATCTTCTGCACTTGCTTCCAAGGCAACTGGCTATCCTATTGCCTCTATCAGTGCAAAACTGGCAGCCGGTTTAACTCTGGATGAAATTAAAAATCCTATTACAGGCACAAGTTATGCATGTTTTGAACCTGCATTAGACTATATCGTTACCAAGTTTCCAAGACTTCCATTTGATAAGTTCCCTAATGCTGACAGACAATTAGGAACACAGATGAAAGCAACCGGTGAAGTGATGTCTATTGGCAGAACTTTTGAAGAATCTTTCTTAAAATCTGTAAGATCTCTGGAAGTAAAAGTAGATCATCTTGAAAAAGAGGAATTCAAATCATATTCCAAAGAAGAACTGTATAAGAAGATTAAGGGAAGAGATGATGAAAGAATCTTTGCCATTGCTCAATGGTTACGTAACGGATATTCCATGGAAGAAATTCAGAAACTGACAAATATCGATTATTTCTTCCTGAATCATATCCAGAGAATTCTTGATCTGGAAGCAGAAATGAAGGCACACCCACAGGATGCTGAAGTACTCTACAGATTAAAGAGAAACGGTTTCTCCGATAAGTACATTGCAAGAAACTGGAATATGAAAGAATTTGATCTGTATCAGATGGAACAGAAAGAACATATTGTTCCTGTATACAAGATGGTAGATACATGTGCCGGTGAATTTACTTCTTTAACACCATACTTCTATTCCACGTATGAAATGGAAAATGAATCCATCAGATCTGACAGAAAGAAAGTTATCGTACTTGGCTCTGGTCCTATTCGTATCGGACAGGGTGTGGAATTTGACTATACAACCGTACATACAGTTCAGACATTAAAAGAATGCGGTTATGAAGCTATTATCATTAATAATAACCCTGAAACAGTATCTACAGACTTCTCTATTTCCGATAAGCTTTACTTTGAACCATTAACTGTAGAAGACGTTATGCATGTTGTAGATCTTGAACAGCCTGAAGGTGTCATTGTTCAGTTCGGCGGACAGACGGCAATCAACCTTGCAGCAGGACTGGTAGAACATGGTGTTAAGATTTTAGGTACTTCTCTGGAAGGTATCAATAAAGCAGAAGACAGACATGAATTTGAAAACATGCTTAATGTATTAGGTATTCCTCAGCCTGAAGGTGAAACTGCAGTCACAGTAGAAAGAGCTTTGGAAATTGCCAACAAGATTACGTATCCTGTACTTGTAAGACCAAGTTATGTTCTTGGTGGAAGAGCAATGGAAATCGTGCATAACGATGAAGAGCTCAAAGTGTACATGGCTACTGCCGTAAAAGAAATCTCTCACGATTCTCCAATCCTTGTAGACAGATATGTGTTAGGTAAGGAGCTGGAAATCGATGCTATTGCTGATGGAGAAAATGTTTTCATTCCTGGTGTAATGGAACATATTGAAAGAGCTGGTATTCATTCTGGCGACTCTATCTCCGTATATCCTACGCAGACTATTTCTCAGCAGGTGAAGGATACTATCATTGACTATGCTATCCGTATCGGAAAAGGATTCCAGTTTGTAGGTTTATATAACATTCAGTTCATCGTAGACAAAAATGATAAGGTCTATGTTCTCGAAGTAAACCCTAGATCCTCAAGAACTGTACCATTCTTATCAAAAATTACCGGAGTGGGGATGTGTAATATCGCAACAAGGTGTATACTAGGTGAATCTCTGGCAGCACAGAACATCGTTCCTGGATATATGCCAGAGGATACTTCACATGTATATGTGAAGGCACCGGTCTTCTCATTTGCAAAACTGAGATCTGTAGATACAGTATTAGGACCGGAAATGAAATCCACAGGTGAAGCTCTTGGTTGCGATGACTCTTTAGAAAAAGCACTCTATAAAGCACTCATTGCCAGTGGGGTCAAAATTCCTCAATACGGAACTGTGTTATTAACTGTTGCGGATGAAGACAAAAAGGACATTCTGGATCTTGCCAGAAGATTCTACCGTATAGGTTATGGCCTGTACGCTACGGCAGGTACAGCAGACTTCTTGAATGAAAACGGACTGTATGTTCATAAGACAAAGAAGATTTCTGAAAATGCTGAAGACAATGTACTGAATCTTATTCAGGAAGGTAAAGTTGCCTTCGTTATTAACACAAATCACAATCATGATCTTAAAACCAACCAGGATGGATTCCTGATCAGAAGAGTCTCTGCAGAAAACAATATTTCCTGTATGACTTCTCTGGATACAGCAAATGCACTGTTAAAAGTGCTGGAATCCAGAAGCTTCTCTGTCTCTACAATGAAGGATATTGATAACTAAAAGAGAAAAAAAAGAGGATTGGGTTTAACGCATGAAAAACATGATTCATGAAGAATGCGGTGTCTTTGGGATTTATGATCCTACAGGCACAAATGATGTTGCTTCCAGTACGTATTATGGTCTGTTTGCTTTACAGCACAGAGGACAGGAGTCCTGCGGTATTGCAGTCAATGACAGAGGTGTCATTACATACCATAAAGATGTAGGTCTTGTAAGAGATGTCTTTACCAAAGAGGAATTAGAAAAACTTGGTAAAGGACAGATTGCCATAGGACATACACGTTACTCTACATTTGGTACGGTAAACCGTACTAATGCACAACCGCTGGTTGTACGACATGTAAAAGGACAACTTGCGTTAGCACATAATGGAAATCTGACGAATGCACCGGAATTGCGAGAAAAACTGGAATTGCAGGGAGCTATTTTCCATACTACAAATGATTCAGAAATCATTGCGTACGAACTCATACAGGAAAGACTGCATACAAATTCTATTGAAGAAGCAGTCGAAAATGTCATGGATATACTGGAAGGTGCCTATTCCCTTGTTATTATGTCTCCGGAAAAACTTATAGCCGCAAGAGATATGACAGGCTTCAGACCTTTGATTATGGGAAAAATGCCTTCAGGTGAAATCATCTTTACTTCAGAGACATGTGCTCTGGATGCTTTGGGTGCAACATATGTAAAAGATCTGGATGCAGGTGAAATTGTAGTGGTAGATAAACATGGTATAAGATCTGTCACAAGTCATGTACAGCCTTCAAAACATATGTGTGTCTTTGAATATGTATATTTTGCAAGACCTGACTCTGTTCTTGAAGGTGTAGGTGTTCATGAAGCACGTATTCAGGCAGGTAAATTACTTGCAAAAGAACATCCTGTTGATGCAGATGTAGTCATTGGTGTTCCAGATTCCGGTTTGGATGCTGCAGTGGGATTCTCCATGGAAAGCGGTATTCCCTATGAAACCGGATTTGCCAAAAATAAATACATTGCCAGAACTTTCATCCAGCCAACACAAGGGCAAAGAGAAAATGCTGTCAGAATGAAGCTGAACGTCATTTCCTCTGTAGTAAAGGATAAGAAAGTGGTTATGGTAGACGACTCAATTGTGCGTGGTACTACCAGTGCAAGAATTGTTGCCTTGCTGAAAGAAGCAGGTGCTAAAGAAGTACATGTACGTATTACTGCTCCTCCATTTATCAGTCCATGTTACTACGGAACAGATATCGATTCAAAAAAGAATCTGATTGCCTGCAAGTATACCGTGGAAGAAACCGCAAAAAAGATTGGAGCTGATTCTTTGGGCTATTTATCTGTAGAAGGTGTAAAAGCCATGGCAGCCAATCCTAAGTGTGATTTCTGTGTAGGCTGTTTTACAGAACACTATCCTGCACCAACCCCATCTATCACTGAAAAATCTCAGTTTGAAAAGAAAATCAACGTCACTGAAGAAGAAACCGATACTCGTGAAAGAGTACATGGTGACGCCAAAGAATTCTAAGAATGTATATGAAAAGATGTCTTTGTGACTGATGACAGTCATTCAGACATCTTTTCTTTATCAGTGAAGAAGAAACAGATACTTGCGATAGACTTTGAAAAAATCTTCTTTTTTAGATCTGCTGATATTCAGAATATGTTTATTTGACAAACATATGGAGGAAGGAGTGACAGCACGTATATGCATCATATTGACAATGGTAGATTTAGAAACAAAGGTAAAGTATTGTGAAGGCATGCTTTTATAAAAATCATTCAGAGTTTTTCTTTCTTCCAGAATGGTATTATCCACCAGATGCAAAGAAATTTTATTTTTATATGTGTCTATATAGAGAATTTCTTCATAAGGCACAGATATGACTTTTGAATTCGTTACAGATACATAGGATGGTTTTTGGAGGCGTATGAGGTGTATATAGTACAGATATTTGGTTATGGCTGCCTGTAAATCTTTTTCCAGGTGATTGTAACATATAAAGAAGACAATATTTTTTGCATAAGCTTCAAATATCCTGTCTTCATTTTTACTGACAATTATAATACTTGTAAAAGGAGATATAGAATTCATGTCATCAATGACAGTATCAATACAAGATAAAAGCGTATCTTCAAAAATAAAGCAGATGTCTGGAATTCTAGATGGATGAAAGGTGAGAGGGAAAGAAATCTCCGTCATATTTTCAAGCAGTAAAAATGGTGGAGAAGTGATAGAAGACAGATAGTTTTGAATTCTTGCAGAATCACCTTCAGAATTTACTCCCATAATGGAATAAGAAATACTCATACATAATCACCCATCCTTGATTTTGAGCTTAGTATATCTCTTGCAAAAAAAATCTGCAACTTATCACATATAGGTGCATCTTGTCACAGCCTTATTGTGAACGGGGGGGACCTGTGCGTATAATACTACCAAAGAAAAGAAAGGAAAGGTTCATCATGACTGCCAGGTATAAGAATGGAGATGTTTTTTTATTATTAGAATCCATTGTATAAATAGGTGATGAAATTATAAAACTAGGAGGTGTTTTATGAAAAAGAAAACAAATCTTATGTTTCTGTTTCTTGGAGTTCTGATGATTGGTATTCTTGTATATCAACAGAGATCATTTATAAAAAATACGTTTTATTCGTTACTGAATGTACACAAGACTCAGGAAATTGAAAGTGCTCCAGAAAAAGATATTTTGAATACCAATCATCAGGAATATCTTGACACAATGAAAGATTCTTCTCTTGGTACTGGTCAACATGAATATTCTACAATTCAGAAGATTTATGAACGAGATAAAGATATCAGTGCACAGGAACCTATGCTTTTTGAAGGAAATTTTACGACTGCAAATCAGGGTATTACAATTCAGATTTTGAAGTATTTCTCTTCGAAGGATATTGCTACCATAGCAGATGGTGCTTCTTCTGTTACGTTGATGAATACACAAGCTGATCCTGTGGATGAAAATAATCAGTTAAAAGAAGCTTTTACATTTCTGGCAGTAGATGCAGAAATCACTAATACAGGAGAAGAGAGTATTCCTTATTTCTCTACCTATCATGATTATGTTCACATACAAATACTTGATGATAATGGAGAACCTTATTTCAGTAATCAGAGAAATCTGTTTCTGACAAAAGAGGGGGATACGTTTATGGAAAGAACTTCAGATAACTATGAACTGTATGATATAGAGCCAGATAATCCGTTCATTGTAAGATATGTAATAGCAATTCCTGAAGAAGTGTTTGATACGGATCTTCATGTTTGTACTCTAACCACTGTTGATGCATTTTTTCCGATGGATGAAGATAAAGTACAACTACGTGTTTTAACAGATATTCCACAAAAATAATATAAAAAAGAAAAAGGAGGTAACGTATGTTTCCATTGTTAAAATCTGACCTCCAGCGTGTTACACACAGCAAGAGATTTCACATTGTATTAAGTATTGCCATCGCTATAGTTATCATGGACTATCTGAGCAATACATTACCTTATGGCAGAAATCTTTTGCAGGTGCTTTTTGCACCTTTTCAAAAGGTGGAAGAGGTGCATTATAACTGGATAGAAAATTACTATCCTTTTACCTGGTACGATAAATGGATTGGTGCCAATATGGGAATGGCTATCTATGATAAATTCTACTTTATTGCACTTCCTTTATTTGCTTCATTTGCCATGGGAGACTATATTACAAAAGATCATACTACAGGGTATGTAAAACAGATGTTTCTACATATCGGAAGAAAGAGCTATTATTGTGAAAAGGCAGTATGTGCTTTTCTTGTTGGAGGAGTGATGGTTACCATTCCTTTAATTGTAAGTATCTTATTAAATGCTGCACAATACAGTTCTTTAATACCTATGGTAGAAAGTGGATTAACACCTGTGGGAAAACCTGCCGTACTAAGTGTTCTTTACTTTAAACATCCTTTTCTGTATATTTTATGTTTCCTTTTTAACTGTTTCCTTTATGGTGGTGCCTATTCTTTACTTTCAAATGCTATCGGTACATTTGTGTCCAATAGTTTTATTCCATTGCTGTTTCCATTTATTGTATATTTATTTGAAAATTCTTTTTGTAATGCTATCCAACATCCTGAATTCAGTTTTGATGAAATGATGGTACTGACAAGAGCTGTCAGTTTTACTTCTTTTTCCAACTGTCTGCTTGGCTCAGGTATACTTATTCTCATTTCTCTTCTTGCTTTGTATGCAGGATGTCGATTGGATGAAACGATAGGATAGGAGGAAAACAGTATGTTTAAGAAAATACGTTGTGTTCTTATCTGTTTGTTTGTGGTATTCTGTTCTGTCCTTATTGTCAAACAACATGTCTTCTATCCTCAGCCTGTACAGACACAGTATGGTCTTCATGATGTTGTCTCCATAGGGCCTCTTTCTCTTCAGGTAGAAAATGTTGAAACATACTCTGTACATGACTTTTCTGAAATGTATCAGTTGAATCTTGCTGAAGAAAACCTGTCAGATACTGATAATATACAGGTAATCCTGGTTTCTGTATCTATAGAAAATACAGGCACAGATACTGAAGCTGTTGCTGTGTCTTCTATTCAGCTAAGTACTTTGGATTGTATGGATAGTTTGGAATTCATAAGCTATAAAAGTTTGAACCCTGACTATATTCCTTTAACTCTTGAACCAGATCAGAAAGTCAATGTTTTATTACCGTACATTGAGTTTGGAACGTTATTTGGAGTGAAGCAGGGAAATCTGATGGATACGATTCCGTTACAGTTATGTTATAAGCTGTATCCTGAAAAGATAACTGTCAGATTGAATGACTTATGGTGATACATATGAAAAAAAGTCAATTTGAAGAAATCAAAAAACTTGCAAAACATGATATCTCAGCAGGCGTCTATAAAAACAGGTGGAAATACCTGCTTTGTATTCCATTAGTCTGTATCTTTTTCTTTAATTATTGTGAACAGGTAAACGGTTTCTTTGAAAATGCTCCACATGCTTTTGAACCCAGTTTTATGGACTTTATGCTGTATGTGTTCAAAGGTAAAATTTTCACATTTATAGACAATCGTACAAGATATGAAATTCCTTTTATGTGGTTAACCACACAGATGATGGCTTTGTACATTGTTGGCAGTTATGCAAGTGATGACAGAACAAGAACAGGTCAACAGTATTTATTGCGTTGTACACATACTTCCAGCTGGTATATAGGAAAACTGTTTTATAGCATTGTCTCTGTAGGACTATTCTATCTGGAAATATGCATTCTTGGGTTTTTGTTTACTGTTCCTTTTTCAAAACAGGTATTTACATTACATTCTGATCTTATACTTATGAGTACCAATATTCATATAGAAAGACATACGCAGTTAGATATCTACAGAAGCGTCTTTGTAATGCCATGTCTTACAGCAATGGTATTAGGGCAGATGTTTATTGTATTACAGTTAGTCATTAAACCGTCTTATAGCTATATTGCGTCTTTATTTTATATTCTTTGTTCGGACTATTACCCATCTTCTTTTTTGATAGGTAATTATTCTATGATTGTACGTAATGTTCAGGAAAATACAGAACATGGTGAAGTACTGACAAAGTGCTTTGATCCAGTAAGCGGAATACTATTGGAAATCTCTATAAGTATTCTGCTGATCTTTCTTGGAAAGCTGATTTTGAAGAAATATGATTATCTGGAAAGAGAGTGAGAAAAGATGAATGAAATACAAATTGTAAACTATACAAAAGAAATAAAGGACAGGATTGTACTGGATAGTGTGACTTTGTCTTTTCATCCTGGAAGAATCTATGGCTTAAAAGGTGTCAATGGCAGTGGTAAGACGATGTTACTGAGAGCTGTATGTGGTCTTATCTATCCTACACATGGGTATGTGGAGATAGATGGAGAAAGACTTGGAAAAGATATCTCTTTTCCTCGTTCTATCAGTGCCTTGATAGAATCTCCTGCTTTTCTGGATAATTTTACAGGGTATAAGAATCTTGAGATGATAGCTTCTTTAAAAGAAGTAGCTACAAAAGAAGATATAGAAAATGCACTGAGGGAAGTAGGCCTTGATCCGCATGATACAAGAACCTATAGAAAATACTCATTAGGTATGAAACAGAAGTTAGGATTAGCATGCTGCTTCATGGAGAATCCGGATATTATCTTATTAGATGAACCATTTAATGCCTTGGATGAAGAAAGTGTAGAGAAGGTAAAGAAGGTCATATTAAAACATAAGGAAAGAGGAGCTTTGATAGTACTTGCCTGTCATGATGGAGAGTCTTTAAGTTCCTTATCTGATGAAATTATTCCTGCTGTAGAAGGAAGAGTACAAGATCCTGTTTTAAGTAAAAGATGAACAATGAGTCTCTTGCTTATCGTTTTTCTTTTGGGCAATACAGGCTTACTGAAAAATAATAAAATACCTGACAGTATTGAACATTACTGTCAGGTATATACATTCTTAATAGTGTTATGATGGAGATATTGTATAAGTAGCAATTATTTTTCTTCTTTTTTCCAGTATCCCGTCAGATAGAAAACTCCACCAATAACAAGTGGCATAAATCCTGCAAGTGCATCTCCTAACCAGAATCCCTTAGGCCCCATGTTCAACATCCATCCAAGAAGATAAGCTAATCCTACACGTGCAATCATACCATCCAGAATAGCTACACAAAGATTTAATTTGGAATTGCCTGATCCGTTGATGATACCAAAAGCAAAACATCTTGTAGCTGCTCCAAAGAAATTCAGGATAGCAGGTAAGATGATGACAGATGCCTGTGCAAGAACCTCCGCATCAGAGGTAAACATTCCAAAGATCATATCTGGATCATATTTAATTACAATACTTCCGATAATAGCTAATACAAGAGATCCTCCAAATGCCCAGGCAAGAATCTTTGGTACACGATGATACTTTTTAGCACCAAGGTTCTGACCAATCATACTTGCTGCAGCCGTCGTGATGGAGTTGGACATGATGCCCATCATCATATTCAGCTTACTGATAATACCTGCAATAGCACTGTAGATAATACCGAAGGAGTTTACCCATGCGGCTACGACTGTCTGGGAAATGGAAATAGAGGCAGATTGTAAAGCCATAGGAATACCTAATGCAGAAATCTTTGCCATAGCCTGTCCATCTGGTTTGAAGCTTTGTAATTTAAAATCAAATCCGAAGTCTTCTTTACGTCTGTACAGATACACAAACGCAAACAGGAAACTGAAGGACTGACCAATGACTGTGGCCCAGGCAGCACCTGCTACTTCCATTTTAAAGTAAGCAACAAAGACAATGTCCAGAACTATATTGATGATAGCTGCAATAGCTACAAACATAAACGGTCTTTTAGAATCTCCCATACCTCTCATGATTGCAGAAACAACATTGTATCCGTAGATGAAAATTAATCCCAGGATACAGATAACTGTATAATCCATGGTGTAGTCATATGCTTCAGCAGGTGTGTTTACTAACTGTAATAAAGTATCTCTGAAGATATAACATCCGATAGAGATGACAAGAGCGATAGAAAATAGCAGGGTAAATAAGGTGCCGATAGTTTTTCTTATAGCCTCATGATCTTTTCTTCCTACTTCTCTTGCGATGATGACCTGTCCTGCACCTGAAAAGCCCATGGCCACAAATGTCAACAGGTGAAGGATATTTCCTCCTGTACTGACTGCAGACATACCTGATCCTCCAATGACCTGTCCTACAACAATCATATCTACAATATTGTAAATAGCCTGTAAGGCATTGGACACAAATAACGGAGCCGCAAAAGCAAACAGCAACTTAGGGACTGAACCTTCTGTCAGATCTTTTACCATTGTATTTTTACTCATAGTTTACCTCCTCTTTACATAATATCATTTAGTTTAACACATGTTTTTTACATTCTTGGATGCTTAAAGAACGATTGGAATTTTATATCATAATATTTGAGCATCTTATAAAAGACAGACATAATTTCATGATAAAATCACATCTGTAAGAAAGAGGTGTGACGATATGTTGAACTTTACACATGATATTCCAACAAAGATACATTTTGGTAAGGGCGCTATTGCTCATTTGGATGAATCTTTAAGACCATTTGGTAAGAATGTATTATTAGCGTATGGTGGAGGCTCCATCAAAAAGATTGGTTTATATGATGAAATCATGTCTATTCTTAAAGAAGGTGGCTATACAGTAGTAGAATGTGGTGGAATTGAACCGAATCCAAGAATTACATCAGTAGAAAAGGGTGTTGCATTATGTAAAGAACACCATATTGATGTAGTGCTTGCGGCAGGTGGAGGAAGCACTATTGACTGTGCCAAGGCAATCTGTGCAGGTGTTTACTATGAAGGTGATTTATGGGAGATGGTACAGAAGCATGAAGGATTACGTAAGGCTTTACCTTTGGTAGATATTCTGACACTGAGTGCAACAGGCAGTGAATTTGATGATGGTGGAGTTATTTCTAACCTTGAAACAAAAGAAAAACTTGGAAATACATTTACATTCCCATCTGTTTCTATCTGTGATCCTGTCTATACATACTCCGTTTCCAAATATCAGACAGCTGCAGGTTCTGCAGATATTATGTCTCATATTTTTGAGGGTTATTTCTCCAGAACCATGGATTCTGACTTATCCGATGGTATTGCTGAAACTATACTGAAATCAGTTATGAAGAATCTTCCTGTTGCTTTGGAACAGCCTGATAATTATGAAGCACGTGCTAATTTGATGGCAGATTCTTCTATTGCATGTTCCGGTATTCCTGAATATGGTAAACAATCTACAGGTTGGCCATGTCATGCAATGGAACATGAATTGAGTGCGTATTATGATATTACGCATGGTGTAGGATTGGCTATTTTAACACCTAGATGGATGCGTTATATCTTACAGAAGGATCCTACAAGCAAACCAAGATTTGTGAAGTTTGCCAAGAATGTTATGGGAATGGATATTCCTGATGAAGATACACTCATTAAGGATTCTATTGATGCTCTGGAAAAGTTCTTTAAAGACTGTGGTATTCCTTCCACATTAACAGAACTTGACATCAATGAAGAACACTTTAAGGAAATGGCTGAACATGCTAACAGAAATGATAGACTTGCAAATGCATTTGTACCATTAACAGCAGAAGATATTGTAAATATCTATAAAGCTTGTATGTAAGAAACATAACAGGTGATTGTTCTAATCATCTGTTTTTTTATGAATAGTATGTGATTACCTAACAAAAAAGCAAAAAACTTCTATTATTTGTTGCTTAGGCATATTTTTGGTATATAAGTATTTTGTAATATACTTACATCTGCATAGTGTGATTTAAATGGATGAATTTCTTTTTTACATACAAATTGCAACTTGTGTGGGATAATTAGTGAAAAGGTGGAATGTTATAATGGCAAATAATAAAAATGTATTCGGACTTGATATCGGCATTGCATCAGTTGGAACTGCCGTAAGTGATGGCAAGGACCTGTTGTATTTTGGCTCTCATGTTTTTAATGCTGCTGAAGAAGCTAAGGAACCTAGAAAAAACAGAAGCGCACGTCGTAATACTGCAAGAAAAAGATGGAGAAAAGAGCAGTTGTTAGATGCATTTTCTGATTTTAATGTATTGAAAGTTGATAAAGAAGCAAGGAAGAATGGATTTCTTTGTTTTACAACAAATACTGCAGAAATTAAGAAACCAAAAGATTATACGGTCTATCATTTGAGATATAGAGCAATTACTGAAAAAGTGACAAAACGTGAATTGCTTTTATGTATTTATAGTTTGTTGCATTCAAGAGGAAATTTCTTATATGAAACTATTGATTTTGTGAATGGTAAATCACTTGATTTTGATGCGTTTAAAAGGACTTTTTATGAAGCAATAGATGGTTATTCATTGATTCCAGAGAGTGAAAAAACAGTATTTGAAAAAGAAATTTTAGTCCATATTTATCATAGAAATTACTCAAAAAAAGATATTACAAATACTTTAAAAAATACAAGTTGCATCGTTGGAAAAGAAGAAAAGAAGCTGTTAGAAGCAATGCTTTTGCTTATTTGTAATTTTAAAGTGAAATTATCGTCTGAAGGTGATGCTTTAAAAATAGGAGATAATTCAATAAACATTACTTCACTAAAATCGTCGGAAAAGCCTATTTCAGAATTTGAGCAAAGGATGATTGAACTGTATGACATAATAAATATAGCTAAATTCTTAACTAAATACGATTATCTTTGCCAAGCGGCTATAGAGAAAATTGATGAGTTCACTCAAAAAATTAAAAATGAAAATTCTGAAGAATTTACGGAACTAAAAGGAAAAATTGCAGGTTCGAGTAGTTCAAAAGCAACGCATTTAAGATGTCTTAGAAATTTTGATAACAATTACCCGAATGGACTTTATATCAAGGAAGCAAGAGCGATTTTAAAGAATCAGCAGAAATATTATCCTGAAATTACAGACGAGTTTATAGATGTGTGTGAAACTATTATTTCTGCAAGAATTCCATATTATATCGGCCCATTAAGCGATAATAGTAAGTGGGCGTGGGCTCAAGAGAAGAAAGGAAATTTTAAATATAGTTATGCCTATTCAATGGAGCATAATTTAGTTCCACCTCTTAATGAAACTGTAAGCATAAAGGTCTGGAAAGAACGAATGATTTCTCGTTGTACGTATTTGCCAGAGGAATTTGCTTTACCAAAAGGGTCTTTTGTTGGAGAAATATACAGTATATTAAATGAATTAAATGTTCTGAAGGCTATAGATACAACAAATGATGATTATTACCTGACATATAAAGATAAAGTGAAGATTATAGATTCTCTATTTTTAAATGGAGACGAAGTACAATATTATCAAGTTAGAGATCTGATTCACCTTCAAAGTTTTGGGACAAGGAAAAATAGCGATGGACAGCAAAAATTTAAGAATAAGCTAACATTATATCCGAAAATTGTAAGAATACTTCCGGAATTAAAGCTTTCTTCAATATCAGAAATATTAAATGATACAGATAAAGTGAAGGAAATTGAAGATATCATTCTCTCTATGAATATTTATTCTGAGAAACAATCCAGAAAAAGATTTTTTGAAAATAAATATAACAATGAGACTATAGCAAAATCGCTGGCAGAACTATCATCAAACAAGTTTTATTCCTTTTCTTATAAATTCATCATGGAGCAGTCAATGGATGAAAATGGAAGTTCTTTATTATCTCTATTATTTGAAGATAATTCTCCTGAGTATGTAAATGAGCAAATGTATTTGATTGCCAATGCACATGATAAAAATGGAGAAATTTTGGATTTCTCTGCAAATAAATATGAAAAAATATTAAGAGATAATCATGGTGTTTTAAATATTGACTTACTCATTCAAAATTCTCATACGGTACTCCCGATTTCAAGACCTGTAATCAGAGGCCTGAATGAGACGATGAAATTGTATACGGAACTGATTAATACATATGGTGTTCCGGAAAAAGTGATTATAGAAACTGCAAAAGATTTAAAGGATCATTCTGTGGTGCAATCTCAATCGGTTAAACATTTTGACAAAATGAAGTCTTTATATGATTACTTAAAAACGCAACTTAAAAATAAATATAAAAAATATCAAAAGTATTCGTCTCTAGAAGATTGGAAGGATATCGAAAGTTATCTTGCCAAAAATAAACAAAAAGTAGAATTATATATCAGACAAAACGGGCAGGATTTATTGACTGGTAAAGCAATAGAAATAGCACATTTGGAAGATTATGAAATTGATCATATTTTGCCATATGGATTTGGAGATGATTCCATGGATGACAAAATGCTTATTTTGAAAAAAGTAAACGAAAAAAAGAGTAATAGAAC
>CAKVLT010000016.1 GCA_934757945.1 uncultured Bulleidia sp.
TCAACTTCATCATCAAACACACAGGATATCTGGTAAATGCCATTCATTGGGCTTACATGCACTTCAATAAGTTTACCAGGTACTGATTTACCAAGAGGCACTATTTCTTTTGTCTTAGGTAATGAGCAATAATAGTTGCCTCTTTTGGTCTGATGAATTCTGCAGTCCTGATTAGAAGACACAAAAGTTGTAGCACCTCCCCATAAAAAATCTGGCGGAAATTGTTTCATAAGTACTTCTCCTTTGTTATCTAGTATTTTACCAGGGATTCTCTGAAACAAACTGCCAAGAGAAAAAGGCATTGTTATTGCAACAATGCCTGCATATCCTCAGGTAAAGGTAAGGTAATTTCTATTTTCTTATGTGTAAACGGCTGTTCAAAGCTGACATACCCGCAATGTAAAGCAGGTCTGTAGAACGTATCCTTTCCTCCATACAGACTGTCACCAAGTAAAGCATGATGGAAATGCGCCATACCTGCACGAATCTGATGGGTTCTTCCTGTAATCAGATGCACTTTTACAAGAGAAATACCACTGTATTCCTGCACTACAGTATATTCCGTAATACATGCCTGTCCTTTTTCAGAAACAACTCTGTCTTTTCTTCCAGGCACTTTTAACAGCTTATACCGTAAAGTGCCTGCTTTCTTTTCAAAGATACCTTCCACAATGGCATAATACTCCTTATGTAAAGTATCCTTTCCTCTTTGCTGAGACAACCTTGCACAGGCAGGCTGATTTTTGGCATATACCATAATGCCGGACACATCTTTATCCAGTCTTCCTACTGCACGCACAGTAAACTTACCACCATAGTAGTTCTGTAATACCGTTCCCATATCATCCGTTAAATGTTCATGAGAAGGATGACATGGTAACCCTGCTGGTTTATTCACTACCACCACATCTTCATCTTCATAAAGAATTTCAGGATCCTGTGTCAGAATTAAGGCATGGGCTTCATCTTTTTCAGGAAAGTGCAGTGTCACTACATCTTGTGCATGCACAATTTCTGTAACACGTACAGAGTTACCATTCACAAGTAACCCATTGGTAAACTTCAGACGGGATACTTCTCTTCTAGATAATCCATACTCACGTAAAACGGCCTTGATCATAAGGCCGTCCTGTTGTGATGTAATCGTAAATTCTATCGTCTTATTCATGGGATTACCCCTGAATACGAGATCTTAAATAACTGTCAATAAAGCCATCCAGATCTCCATCCATAACACTTTGAATATTACCTACTTCAAATCCTGTACGAAGATCCTTTACCATAGTGTATGGGGCAAATACGTAAGATCTAATCTGAGATCCCCATTCATTGGCTTTGACTTCACCTCTTACTGCTGCAGCACGCTGTTCATTTTCCTTGATTTTCAGCTGTAACAGCTTACTCTTCAACATGTTCATGCAGGCTTCACGGTTCTGAAGCTGAGAACGCTGTGTCTGACAGAAAACAGTAATACCTGTAGGTTTATGTGTCATACGAACAGCAGAGTCTGTTTTGTTGATATGCTGGCCACCGGCACCAGAAGAACGCATAGTGATGACTTCCAGCTCTGAAGGATCAATTTCAATTTCCAGATCATCTTCAAATTCAGGCATGATATCTACAGAGGCAAAGCTTGTATGTCTTCTTGCATTGGAATCAAACGGAGAGATACGTACCAGTCTGTGTACACCGGCTTCGGCTTTCAGATATCCATATGCCATCGTACCTTCAATCTTGATAGTTACGGATTTGACACCGGCTTCTTCACCATCTTCATAATCCATCACCGTCACTTTGTATCCCTTCTTTTCACAATATCTGGAATACATTCTGTACAGCATTCCAGCCCAGTCCATGGCTTCAGTACCACCGGCGCCAGGGTGAATTTCCAAAATGACATTGTGATCATCATATGGTCCGGATAACAGTACTCTGACTTCAAATTCAGAGAACTTTTCCATGGTTTCCGCATATTCTTCCTGCACAAGTTCGTTCATATCTTCATCAAAGGAAGAAGATAATTCTTCAATACTTGCCTGCAGATCTTCCAAAGCAGAAGAAACAGCTTTATGTGTTTCCACAAGATCTTTCATCATGTTGTTGGACTTGATGATTTTCTGTGCCTTTTTCTGATCATTCCAGAAATCCGGAGATTCCATCAGTTCTGTATTTTCAGCAATTTGTTTTTCTTTCCCGGCAAGGTCAAAGAGAGGAGCCGAGCTGCTCCATTTTGGCACGGCTTTTGGCTACACTCTGTTTCATTTCATAGAGTTCCATCAGTTATTCTCCTCATTGTTATTTACAACACGTACATTCATACAGAAAGCAACAATTTCCTGGGCAATTGTCTGCATCATATCTTCAAACAACTGGTACCCTTCCTGTACATATGCCTGTAACGGATTACTTTGTGCATAGCCTCTCAATCCGATACCATTACGCAGTTTTTCCATGGTATCGATATGGTTGGACCATGCTCTGTCAATAGTACGTAAAGACACTTCCTTTTCAATAGGCATGATTCTGTCTTTGATAGGTGTGATCTTTTCTTCATAATCAGTCCATGCAATATCCAGAATCTTATTGACCATTTCAGTATTTTCAAGATTTTCAATATCTTCTTTATGTACCTTATCTTTAAAACCAATGTTATTTAAGGAAGTAATGACTTCTTCCACATTGATGGTGTTGTGATTATCTGTATCTGTATGAGAACCAACAATCGTAGAAATCACACGCTTGAACATGTCCTGAATCACTGTATGTACATCTTCATTTTCAAGAATGAAATCTCTTTGCTGGTACATCACTTCACGCTGCTGTCGCATAACGTCATCATACTGTAATAACTGTTTACGGGCATCAAAGTTTACACCTTCTACACGTCTTTGTGCAGAAGAGATAGCCTTGGTAACCGTCTTACTTTCTACAGCCTGATCACCTAAAGAGGCAAATAATCCTTCCATACGTTCAGAACCGAATCTTACCATCAGATCATCCTGTACAGAGACATAGAATCTGCTCATGCCAGGATCACCCTGTCTGCCAGAACGCCCTCTTAACTGGTTATCAATACGTCTGGATTCATGTCTTTCAGAACCAAGGACACATAAACCTCCCAGTTCCTTCACACCTTCACCAAGCTTGATATCGGTACCACGACCTGCCATGTTTGTGGCAATGGTGACAGCACCCTTTCTGCCTGCGCGTGCAATAATATCTGCTTCACGTGCATTGTTTTTTGCATTCAGTACTTCATGAGGAATCTTCCTTTCCTTTAAGTAGAGAGATATCATTTCAGAAGTTTCTACAGCAATGGTACCAACAAGAATTGGCTGTCCTGTCGCATGACGTTCCACCACTTCATCCACAAGTGCCTTGAATTTAGCTTTCTTTGTGCCATATACAGCATCTGGATAGTCAATACGCTGGACTGGTCTGTGTGTAGGAATTTCAAATACATACATGTTGTAGATTTCCAGGAATTCCTCTTCTTCTGTCTTAGCAGTACCTGTCATACCGGAAAGCTTGTTATATAAACGGAAGAAGTTCTGATAAGTGATAGTCGCAAGTGTAGTAGTTTCCTGCTTGATGGAAATACCTTCCTTGGCTTCTACTGCCTGATGCAGACCATCAGACCACTGTCTTCCCTTCATCAATCGACCTGTATTAGGGTCAACAATAACAATTTCATCTTCCTGTTCATCTACGACATAATCCACATCCTTTGCCATAACATAGTTGGCTTTTAATGCAGAATTCAGATGATGTAACAGCTGTGTATGCTGAAGATTATAAAGGTTTTCTACCTTGAAGGCTTTTTCAGCCTTGGCAATACCTGCTTCTGTCAGCTGTACGCTTCTTGTCTTCAGATCTACTTCGTAGTCTGTATTTTCCTGTAATCTCTTTACAAATCTGTCAGCCTGCAGGTACAGGTTGGCCGTCTGTTTCTGACCGCCGGAAATAATCAATGGTGTACGGGATTCATCAATCAAAATGGAGTCAACTTCATCGATCAAAGCACAGTTCAGACCACGTAAGACTCTGTCTTCTACACGAGTCACCATGTTATCTCTTAAATAGTCAAATCCAAGTTCGGAGTTGGTTGTATAAGTAATATCGCATGCATAGGCCTGTCTTTTCTGTGCTTTAGTCAGCTGTCTTAAGTTCAGACCTACTGTCAGACCTAAATATCTGTGAATCTGTCCCATCCACTCAGCATCACGCTGAGATAAGTATTCATTGACGGTAATGACATGTACACCTTCACCCTTTAAAGCATTGAGGTATACTGCCATAACAGAAGTTAAGGTTTTACCTTCACCTGTCTTCATTTCTGCAATGTCGCCACCCTGCATAACCGCAGCCCCCATCAGCTGCACTTTATACGGGAATTCTCCGATAACTCTGCGGCAGGCTTCTCTTGCCGTCGCAAAAGCTTCTGGAAGAATGTCATCTTCTGTTTCGCCATTTGCCAGTCTTTCTCGAAGTTTTGGAGTCATTGCCTTGAGTTCTTCTTCACTCATAGCCTTAAACTTTTCTTCCAGATCTAAAACCGGCTGTATTTTCTTTTCTATCTGACGCATCTTACGCGCATCTTCATCGAATAATTTACTTAGGAAATTTGCCATCATCAGCCTCCTTTTTTTCATCTAAACAAACGCCCTACAATTATATCTTGACAACGGGCACTTGTCCATCTTATCCCTTTTTACTCATGCCACAACTTAATATCTGTATGTTATTTTCCACCATTTTCAAAGCCTCCAGAGCTCCAAGCAGGCTAGAACCGGTAGTAATTGTATCATCCACCAGTAATATATTTTCTGGAATCTCTGCATTCTGCTTCAAAACAAGATTGTGTATCATCTGCTTTCTTTCCTGTATTCCCTTCCCTTTCTGATCCATTTCCTCTTTCAGATCAAACAATTCTGCATATGGAAGATGTAATCCTCTGTACATCCCTTCAAGATGTGAAAATCCCCTTTCTTCCAGTTTCTTTTGTGAACTTGGCATAGGCACAAGCGTATATTTTCTGTACTTTCTGTGTAATCTTTTCGCATCCAAACAAAAGAATATATCTCTTAAAGCCTCATCATTTCTTTCCTTGTACTGCAAAAGAGATGTCGCAAAGGCTTCATTGTAATTCCATAGGACATGTGCCTTTTTACCATGAAACATAAATGTCTTATCTATTCTTTCCCATTTATTTCTGCAGGCAGTACATAAAAGATCTTCACTGAAAAACAGTTCAGCAAGATTATCTTTCCCGATTCTTTTGTCGCATAACAAACAATGCATGATTTGCCTCCTGAATATCCTGGATACATCTTTCTACATTTTCACTTTTCTTTTTGCACAGAAATACAACACTCCCATAAGGATTTTCAAAGTTTCTTCCTGCTCTTCCAGCCATCTGTACAAGTCCTGCCTTATCAAATACTCCATTATCCGCAAACAGCACACAGACATCCACATCCTTAAAGGTCACTCCTCTTTCCAGTACAGTTGTTGAAATCAATATTTTCAGCTCTTTCTTACGAAACTTTTCTATCACTGCTTCCTTTTCTTCTGTCAAAGACGTACATACTCCAACAGAAGAAAACAAAATTCGCATGATTTTGTAAAGTGTACTGGCCAAAGAAATCTTCGGTACAAATACCATGCTGTAGGGATGTTTCTGCAGCCAGAAAAACAGATACATATATACATACAACGCTGGTCCTTGTACTTTTAACGGTACAGGTAAGGGGTGCATATGCGGTCTGAAAGGTAAGCTGTAACATTCTATTTCTTTTTTGTGTACTCTTTCTTCCAGAGTCTTATCTGGTGTAGCTGTAAGATACAGAATATGTCCTTTACAGCTTGTTGTGGCAATTCCATGCAATACAGGATTACCTCTGAAAGGAAAAGCATCCGGTTCATCAAGAATTAACGTATCAAATGTCTGATAATACCGGAATACCTGGTGTGTCGTCAGTACAACAATATCTCCCTCCAGTATGGATGTATGGCCTCCACATACGGCTATCACTCTGGCTTTTGTAAAATAACTTTGTAACCGGTTCGTCACTTCCAGTACCACCTGTCTTCTTGCTATGGCAAAACCAATCTTTTTTCCTTTCTGTAAATGGGAGGCTATGGTTTCAAGACACATCTCTGTTTTCCCAGCACCACAGACACATTTTAAAAGCACATCTTTTTTCTCTATCCTGAGACAGGTTTTATGAGATATCTCTTTCTGATAAGGAGTCAGAGGAAACTGCAGTGTATATTCTTCACAACCTTCCAATGGCTTTTCCAAAGAAACAGGCTGTAAAGATTCCTCCAGACAGATTCTTGAAAAAGGAACGCACTTTCTGCAATACCACCCTTTACTTCCAGGATAAAAGTATCTTTCATCCGTATTTAAACATCTTGGACATTTCTTCATACACTATCTATATACAAAAAAATCAGATTACATTTCTGCAATCTGGTTCAAAAAAATATGTATATAGTTCAATGCATCAGACATATACGGTTCTTCATAAAAACCATGGGGAGCTCCTTTGAGTATATGATATGTACATTGTGTGTATACTTCAGCCGCTTTATCCGCATATTTTAATGGAACTATTGTATCCTTATCTCCATGTAATACCAGCACAGGACCTTTGTACTTTACAATCTTTTCATACACATCCATATCTATAACTGATTTTGGATAATTTCCTGACACCTGCACAGGCATCATTCCCACCACGTCAGGAATATGCTGAGGATCAAACGTAATTACCTGCATGCTTCCTCTTCTTGCATCATCAGGAATGCATAAAGCCGGATACAACAACACAAGTTTTTTTACTTTTTCAGGAAATTCAGCCGCATATACTGCCGAAACAAAGCCTCCCTGTGAACAGCCTCCGATACATACTGACTTTCTGTTTTCTTTTCGTAAAACATACTCCACAACTTCTGTAAGATCTTCCACTTCAGTAAGTGGTGTCATATACGTGTGAAAATCTCCATCAGAGATGGTGTGAAATCCTCCACCGCAAAAGTCAAAAATCCATGTGCTTATTCCCATAGACACAAGTCTTTCAGAATACTTCTCTGTCTCTTCCATACTTGCGGTAAACCCATGGCATAAAATCATACTGTCTGTTTCTTTTTCTGCAATATAGTGTCTTCCTCGTATGACCATACCATTTTCTTTTTGTACTTCAAATTCTGTATACATCTTATAAATCCTCTTTCGTTGTAATCTTGAAATTACTGTAATCTCCAGGTACTGCTTTTACAGGATATTCACTGAATCTTTCCACAAAAGAACTGTCATCTGTCCCAATAAAGTGTACTTCTTCTGCCTTTTCCATGCATTGTTTCAAAACTTCTGTTTCAAACATTTGCGGAGTTTGTGCCGCCATCAGCGTGGATCTTTCCGGTGTGGAAATGATTTTACCGTCTTTGACAACTTTAATGGTATCTTTCACCGGCACCATTAATACAGCTCCCTTATAGTGCAGCATGGCAGTTTTAAGATCCAGCAGGTTTTTCAAAGATACATATGGTCTTGCCCCGTCATGTACCATAACATACCTGTTGCTTACAAGGGATAAACCATTAGCCACACTGTCCTGTCTGTTGGCACCACCATGAGTAATCTCTATCGGTTTTGAAAAAGTACTGTGAATGTAGTGTCTATAGTCCTGCTCATTAGTTACCACAATTATCTGTGTACATTCCTTATCAGAATCAAATACAGAAATGGTATGTTCCAGGATAGTTCTTTCATCTTCAAGCTTTGCAAAAACTTTATTAAACCCCAGTCCCATTCTGCTGCCTTTGCCTGCAGCTACGATGATTACGGAATATTGCATACTGTCACCTCTTATGCCTATTACTTTACCACAGAAAAAAGAATCTTGTGATTCACAAGACTCCTTTATACCCCTAATTTCTTTTCCATCTCTTCCAGTACTTCCATCACACCTTCAGAAACTTCCTTCAGTGTCTCCTCTTCAAACGGATTCTTTAAGTTCACTGCTTTCAGCAGATCTTTATATCCTAAAGAACCGCCCAGCTGACAGAGTTTGAGATAGTCTTTCCATGTACCTTCAAAATCCTTGCGCATACGCAGATAGAACTGTAATGCACATGTCATAGCCAGTGCATAATCTACATAATAGAAAGGATACAGGAAGACATGTTGTTTCTGCATCCAGAAACCACCGCTTTCAAGGAAAGCATCACCATCATAGTGTCTGTATGGAAGATACTTTTCTTCAATCGCTTTCCAGATCTTTCTTAATCCCATCGCATCGGGCTGAGGACCTTCAAAAACCTTATGCTGGAATTCATCCACACTGACCAGATAACACATATTTGTAAAGCTGTCTAATAAGTGTTCATAACGATAATAGTCTCCACCATTACCTGTATAGAACAGGTCATACCACTTTTCTGTAAAGAATTCCATACCCATGGAATGTACTTCCTGAATGTCTGCGGTACTGTGCGTATATTCATCCAGTTTCTGACCTCTCATGGCAACATACCCTTCAAAAGCATGGCCTGCTTCATGAGTAAGTACCTGAATATCCTGATTTGTGCCATTAAAGTTGGAGAAGATAAATGGTGCCTTATAGTCCGCAAGACGGGTCATATACCCACCAAGATGCTTACCAGGTCTTGTTTCAAGATCAAACAGTTCATGATCACACATGAAGTCGAAGAACTCTTTGGTTTCAGCAGATAACTCACTGTAGAGTTTTCTTGCACTGTCCACTTTTTCCTGTGTAGTACCATATGGTCTGGAATTACCCTGAGCAAAACACACCTGTTCATCATAATACTGTAATGTATCAAGACCCAGTCTCTTTCTTTGCAGATCATAAAGTTTTGCAGTGACAGGCACTACATACTTTGCAATGGCATTTCTGAAATTCTCTACGTCCTTTGCATCATAATCAAATCTGTGACGCACAAGGTAAATCATATCAATATAACTGTCAAAGCCTAACTTCTCTGCTTCTTTTCTACGAATATTGCAAAGCTCAATATACTGTTTTTCAAGATCTGGAGCTACACTTGCATATAAAGCTGACCAGGCCATCATAGCTTCCTTACGTTCAGTTCTGTCAAGAGAAAGCATATGTTTTAATAAGCCATAGAAGTTACACTCTTCTCCATTGAACATCGTCTTACAGGAAGCAGCACTCATGGCATATTCAGTACCAAGCTTACCTTCCTGAATCTTCTCTTCAAGAATACATTTATCATTAGTTTTGATATCCGCTTCCAGCTGTTTGAACAGCAGAGCCCCAAATTCTTTTTCGAAGTCATCTCTGTAGGCATTGTGTACAAAGAGTTCATTAAACTCTTTCAGCACAACGGATAACTTTGCACTGGATTCATTAAAGTATTCTTTTTCAGCAGTATAGAAAGGATCCAGTGTGTTCATATCATGACGAATGGAACTCAAGGTTTCCATAGTTCTCCAATGTCCGAGAATTTCCTGTCTTTTCATAAAAGCACCAAGTGCTTCTTCATAGCTTCCAGCATTCTTTAATACTTCAATCTGTTGTTGTAACTGTTGTTCTGTAGTTTCTACAGATGGTCTTACATACTCTAATGCAGAAAATTTGTTCATAGTCTTCTCCTTTTCAAAAAAAGAGCAGTTTCCTGCTCTTTATCACTCATATTCCAGATCTTAAATAGAAGTACAGAAATACCAGCGCAGCAGTTCCAAACACAATCAGTACATAAGGCAGTAAGACAGACATCATAGCTATGGTCATAGCTACCACATCTTTAAAGCCAAAGCCTTCTACTGCTTCATCATGTTGTTTACATTCTGCTTCTTTTTTCAGCATTTCCTGTTGAAGCTGTTCGGGAGACATCGTATAGGCACGAATCTTCTCGACATCTTCATCTACTTTACTCTTTCGTATGAAAAACATAACCTTTTAGTCTTTCTTTGCGGCACGCTCTTTAGCGAAATGACACTTAACAAAATGTCCTGGTTCTACCTCATAATTCTGAGGAACTTCCTGTGCACATTTTTCTGTAGCAAACGGACATCTTGTGTGGAAACGACAACCTGTCGGAGGATTTGCCGGAGAAGGTAAATCACCCTGCAGGATAATACGTTTTCCGTTATTACGTTTACGTGGATCGAAGGAAGGCGCAGCAGACAATAATGCCTCTGTATATGGGTGTGTAAAGTGATCAAAAATCTGTTCCTTAGAACCGATTTCCACGATTTCACCCAGATACATAACACCTACTTCATCAGAAATAAACTTAACGACAGATAAGTCATGGGAGATAAACAGATAAGTTAATCCCATGTCATCCTGTAAATCTTTTAATAAGTTGATAATCTGGGACTGGATAGAAACGTCCAATGCAGATACAGCTTCATCACATACTACGAATTCAGGATTCACTGCAAGTGCTCTTGCAATACAGATACGCTGTCTTTGTCCACCGGAGAACTGATGAGGGTAACGTCCAGCCTGTTCAGGGAACAGACCACATTTGCTCATTAATTCAAATACCTTCTGTAACATTTCTTCTTTGTTGGCAACGATCTTATGTTCGAGCATTGCTTCACCGATAATGTCATAGATTGGTAAACGTGGGTTTAAAGAAGAATATGGATCCTGGAAGACAATCTGCATCTTTGTACGATACTTCTTCATTTCGGATTTAGGAAGTTTGTAGATATCTACACCATCATATAATACTTCACCGCTTGTTGGGTTAATAAGATTTAACAGTGTACGACCTGTTGTGGACTTACCACATCCGGATTCACCTACAAGACCCATTACTTTTCCTTTAGGAATGGCAAAGCTGACATCATCTACAGCTTTAACTGCACCGACCTGTCTTGAAATAATACCGCCTTTAATAGGGAAATATTTTTTCAGATGACGGACTTCAATAAGATTCTTGTTATCAGTTGTCATTATTTCTTACCTCCCGGATAAAAGCAACGCACAAAATGTCCTGGTTCTACCTCAATAAGTTCAGGCATACCTTCGTGACACTTCTTATCACAGAATGCACAACGAGGGCTGAAAGAACATCCTTCAGGTAACTTGGAAAGATCCGGAACGTTACCAGGAATAACTGTCAGTCTGTCTGCATTTGTATTCATGTCAGGACGGGAACCAATAAGTCCCTTTGTATATGGATGTAAAGGATTTTCGAAAATAGTATTTACATCCGCAAGTTCTACTACTTTACCTGCATACATAACCATAACTCTGTCTGCCATTTCAGCAATAACACTTAAGTCATGAGTAATGAAGATAATGGAAGTATCCATTTCCTTCTTCAGATTGTTCATAAGATCCAGAACCTGTGCCTGGATAGTAACGTCCAATGCAGTTGTAGGTTCATCGGCAATCAGCAGTTTAGGACTGCAGGCAAGAGCCATGGCAATCATGACACGCTGACGCATACCACCGGATAATGCAAATGGATATTCATCAACAATTCTTTCCGGATTAGGAATACGCACTTTATCTAAAGCATCAATGGCAGCTTTTCTTGCTTTTTCCTTATTCATACCTTTATGAAGACGTAATACTTCTTCAATCTGGTAACCAATCTTGAAAACAGGGTTTAAAGATGTCATTGGTTCCTGGAAGATATAGGAGATCTTGTTACCACGGATTTCACGTAAACGCTGATCAGATACTTTTAACATATCTTCACCGTCTAACAGGATTTCTCCTCCTTCATATTTTCCAGGAGGACATTCTACAAGTCTTGCAATAGACATGGAAGTAATAGATTTACCACATCCGGATTCACCTACTACACCTAATGTTTCCCCCTGATACACCTCATAGGAAACATCATTAACAGCTTTCACAGTTCCTCTGGAGGAATGGAAATATGTTTTAAGATTCTTCACTTGAAGAAGTGGTTGTTTTTTATTTGTTTCAGTCATTTTCTCGCACCTCCTCAATTATTTCTGCATCTTAGGGTCAATAGCATCTCTGAAACCATCACCCAGAATATTAAAGCATAGAATGGACAGGAAGATCATCAGTCCAGGTGGTACCCAGTACCACCACTTTTGCTGGAGAACCATCAGGTTACGCGCTTCCTGAATCAGGTTACCCCATGTAGGAGTAGGAGGGTTAACACCTAAACCTAAGAAGGAAAGTGATGTTTCTGTCAAGATAACGCTTGCCATACCTAAAGTTGCATAAACAATAATGTACGCAAGAACGTTTGGTAATAAGTGCTTGAAAATCTGATGTCTGCTGGAAATACCTAAAGCACGACATGCTTCCATATAATCCATTTCACGCAGAGAGAGGATCTGTCCACGTACAATACGTGCAATACTTGGCCAGGATAATACAGCCAGGATAATGATTAACGTTTTAATGGAGTTTCCGAAGACAGCCTGTAATGTAATACAGATCATCAGGAATGGGAAACACATGAAGATTTCGGAAATACGCATGATGATTGTATCCACAATACCACCAAAGAATCCGGCGATGGAACCTAATACAACACCAATCAGACATTCCAGAGCAACTACCGCAAGGCTTACACCAAGAGATACACGTCCACCATAGAACAGACGAACACATAAGTCACGTCCCATCTTATCTGTACCAAGTAAATGTTTGGCACTAGGTGGTTGGTTGGCATCTGTGGAGATAACCTGAGCAATAGTATACTTTGAGAACATTGGCACAAATACACATGCCAGAATAATAATAATCAGAACGACAAGAGAGAACATAGCCAGCTTGTTCTGACGAAGTCTCTTCCATACACCACCCCAGTAAGAATATTCTTTAGAGGTCTTTTCTAATTCGATTTTTTTGTTTTCGACAGTCATAGATCTCCTTTCTTATTCGTATTTAATACGTGGGTCAACAGCAGCATATAACAGGTCGGCAATTAATGTAGCAACTAATGTTGTGATACATAAGATAGCATTGATACCTAATAATAAAGGATAGTCACGCTGTGTTACTGCATCAACGGAAATTTTACCAACACCAGGTAATGAGAAGATTGTTTCAGTCATCAAGGCACCGGAAATCAATCCAGGAATACGGAAACCTAATAATGTAACGATTGGAATCATTGCATTACGGAATGCATGTTTGTAGATAACAACCTTTTCACTCAGACCTTTAGCTCTGGCTGTACGAATATAGTCAGAACGGATGACTTCAAGCATACTGGAACGTGTATAACGCATGAAACTTGCTGTTTCAGCAAGACCTAATACGATAGATGGCAATACAAGATGGTATGCCTGATCCATCAATTTATCAAAACCGCTATGAAATACTTTTGTTGAGTTTGTTAAACCAAAAGTAGGGAACCACTTCAAGTCTACTGCAAAAACCTTCAGTAATAATAAACCGAAGAAGAATGTCGGTAAAGCAAGACCTACCAGAGAAACCACTGTCAACACATTATCCACTGTAGAATACTGCTTTGTAGCAGAGATAATACCACATGGAATACCAATGAGCATGGAAATGACCATGGCAGTCAGAGATAATGCAAATGTTGTTCCGATGTTTTCACTGATAACTTGAATAACCGGTTTGAAATGTTTGTAGGAATACCCTAAGTTACCCTGGAACAGCTGAACTACCCAGTTAAAGAACTTTTCATAGAAAGGTAAATCCGGATCCAGTTTAGCCTGCAGGGCCGCCTTCAGATCTGCTGTCATATTTGGATCCATGATAGTAGATGTGATACTACCCGGAGCATGATCAATAATAACGAACAGAATAAAGATAATTCCAAAAAATACAGGAATAATCTGAAGGAGTCTCCTAATAATATAATTTTTCATATTTTCCTCCTTTTACTATATTTCACAGTCAAATATGACTTTGAAACAGAGAATTTTGAAACCAACAATCGGCAGCGCATATAACTAGCAATTATGCGCTGCCGATAAATTGATTCAATTAGTGACCTGTTTAGTCAAGAGTTACATCGGAAATGAAGTATGTGAAGTCCTGATAAGAGCCTAAATCATCTAAGCCATGTACTCTGTTAGCAATACCCCAGATTTCAGATCTGTAAGCAATTACTGCTGTTGGAACTAATTCGTTCTGACGGATAGCCCATTCTTTGTAGATATCAGCTCTCTTTTCCTGATCAAATTCAGCTAAGCCTTCAGCAACTAATTCCTGAGATCTGTCATCACGGAAACCAGAAGCATTGAAACCACCAGCTACATAAGCATCAGCATCGAATAATCCACCTGTTGGATCCGGATCGATGGATAAGGACATGCCCATTGTGTAGACATCGAAGTCTTTCTGACCAGGTTCAGCATCCATAACTGTAGCAGAAACTGTGTTGAAGTCCATCTGTGTGATTTCAAGGTCAACACCAATCTGGCTCCAGGAGTCATATGCCATGGAAGATAATGTTCCAGGCCATGTGGATTCTGTATAAATCAGCCAGTTCAGATGTAATGGTGTTCCATCCTTATCACGGATACCATCGCCATCTGTATCTTTCCAACCTGCATCATCAAGCATCTTAGCTGCTTTTTCCAGATCGTAGTCATAAGCATTTAATTCATCATTTCCAGGATATGCCCAGGATACTGGAGAAATTGGAGCCATACCTAAGGAAACAAGATCATCAGATCCATATTCAGCCTTTAAGAAAGACTTTCTGTCTAATGCATACATTAATGCCTGACGAACTTCTGTCTGAGCCAGTGTAGGTCTTAATGTATTGAAACTCATGTATGTATACCCATTACCTAAATATGATACCAGGTGAGCATTGTCCATACCGTCGATTGCTTCAACGTTTTCTGCCTTTGCAGCAGGCTGACACATATCGATTTCACCTGCCTGTAATGCAGATAATACTGTATCTTCAGATACTTCGGAAAGTGTAACACCATCAATCTTAGGAGCATTTTCAACATCCCAGTAGTTTTCGTTCTTTGTCAGTTTGACATACTGCTTTGGAGCATAGCCACCATCAGCAAGAACGAATTTACCTGTACCCATTGGTGTAGGGTTTTTCTGTGTTAATTCTTCAAAAGAAGAATGTGCATAGTACTCTTTGGACATAATGCCATAAGTGAAGTTTGCAATATTTGCAGGAGAAGCCTTAACCATCTTAAAGGCAATTGTCTTGTCATCTACTACTGTAACTGTGTCAATAGCAGCACCTACAGCAGAACGAGGACCAGCATAGTCAGCTTCTTTAATTGTATTGTATGTGAATGCAACATCATCTGCTGTTAAATTGGAACCATCAGAGAATGTGATACCATCCTTTAATGTGAATGTGTAAGTCAGTTTATCATCAGAGAGTTCCCAGCTTTCAGCTAAACTTGGAATGTACTGACCTTCAGCATCGTTGGAAATTAAACCTTCGAAAACTAAAGATACTACATAGTTGTCGTACACACCGTCAGAAACGACCGGATTGAATGTACCTTCGATACCGGATGTACCGAAACGCAGAACGTTTCCACCGGAAGCAGCACCGGTGTTGCTGTCGCCAGATCCGCCGCATCCAACTAAGGATAAAGCAAGAACTGCAGACAGAGCAGTAGTTGTTAATTTTTTCATCTTTTCTTTCTCCTCTCTCAGAATTGATGTACGCTTATTATACAAACTATTTCTTGTATTTGAATCCTTTTTTCCTGGTTTTTCAGTTATTTGTATGTTTTTTCTTGAAATTTATGAAAACTTTTCATGTTTTTTGCATATACACACGTGTATTTAAGCCGGAAACAGATATCCTACATCAGTTCTTTCTTCTGTCTGATACGATAATAAAATGCCGGAATCAAAACACAACATGCACCGACCCATGCAGAAACTTCCGCACAGGCAATACCATCAAACCCAATCAGCTTCGGTAAAGTCAGCGTAAAGATAATTCTTGCAAAGAATTCCACAAACCCGGATACCATTGGCAATACCGTATCTCCTAAAGACTGCAGAGAACATCTGTATACCCACAAAATAGATAATACGAATAAAAAGATATACAGGATACGCATATACTGACATCCGTACTGTATCACTTCTGGCTGTGAGCTGCCTATCATCATGGTAAGGATTGGCTTTGTTGTCAGAATCATTACCACACCCAGCATAATATGCAATATTGCCATTACAAGGGCTGTTTCATTGACGCCTTTCAGAATTCTGTCAATCTTTCCTGCCCCAAGATTCTGTCCGACAAAGGTGGAACAGGCAAACCCAAATGTCATACCTACTGTTTCCAGAACTGTCATAATCTTGCTTCCTGCAGAATAGGCAGCAATGTGCTGTGTACCAAAATGATTGACGCCAACCTGCAATACCATTACACCTACTGCCGTAATGGAATTCATTATTGCTACAGGTAAAGATAATACAAAAGATTCTTTTAACAGTTCAAAGTTCATCTGCCAGTCAGCTCTTTGTACTCTTGTTTCATCAATTTTCAGATAACTGACAATGCAGTACACTGCACTGAAAGCCTGCGCAATCACTGTAGCAAGTGCTGCACCTTCCACACCCATATGCACACCCATTACAAGGAATACATCCAGTACAATATTGATCACACAGGCAATCACCATGGCAATTACCGGGTTTTTAGAATCCCCTACTGCTCTTAAAATGCCCGAAAAGAAGTTATAGGCATAGGACACACTCATGCCAAGGAAAATAATACGAATGTAATTTACAGCATCTGTAAGAATAGCCTCCGGCGTATCCATCAATACAAGAACATCTCTTGTAAAAGCCACAGAAATACCTGTCATAACAAGACATACCACAATGGAGATATACCCGCTCATGGTAATAGACTGACGCAGTCTTCTCATATCCCTTGAGCCAAAAAACTGTGCCACCAGAATAGAAACACCCTGTGCCATGCCCATAATAAAACCCAGTACAAGAAAGTTAATAGAACCTGTAGCTCCTACTGCTGCTAAGGCATCCACCCCTACACCTCTTCCTACAACAATGGTATCCACCATATTATAGAGCTGCTGCAATATATTCCCCGCAAGTAACGGTAATCCAAATGTCAGAATCAGTTTTGTGGATGACCCTGATGTCATATCCTTTGTTTGTCCAGCCATATCCATCCTCCTTATTTTTAAACCTTGTTATAGTAATGCCAGTTTCATTTTCATGCACTGATTTTGCTTATTTCGGAATAATGTTTTGCTTAAAAAGGAAAAAGCTGTAAGAAACAGATGTTCTGTCTTTTACAGCTCACAGGATTAATCCAGATCCTGTCCGTTACTTTCAATAACTTTCTTATACCAGAAGAAAGAATCCTTACGATATCTCTTCATTGTACGTAATTCAAATTCATCACGATCTACATAGATGAATCCATATCTCTTACGCATACCTTCGTGTGTGGAGATAAGGTCAATGGCACTCCATGGGCAGTAACCCATCATTTCCACACCATCTGTGATAGCTAACTGCATCTGATGGATATGTGTACGTAAGTAATTAATACGGTAAGTATCATGTACTTTTCCATCTTCTGTCAATGTATCATACGCACCCAGACCATTTTCAGTAATGATGATTGGTAAATGATATCTGGAATATACTTCTCTTAATGTGTTACGGAAACCAACCGGATCGATTTCCCAGTTGAATTCTGTACGAGGAAGATTAGGGTTTGCAAAGGATTTGAACACTCCAGGAACACCGGAAGAAGACTGCTGGTCTCCACCCTTGGCTATTTCAGTTCCATCACTGTATTCTACAGTAGCTGTGGAATAGTAGTTAAAACCGATAAAGTCAGGATGTCCGCTTGCCAGTGCTTCAGCATCACCTTCAGCAAATTCAGGTGTGGCATTGTTTTCTTCAAGATAGCTCCATACAAGATTGTTGTATCTGCCATATACAGCCATATCCAGATATAACCAGTTACGGATAGCATTGAAGTTCTGAGAAGCCATGACATCTTCAGGTTTGCAGGAAGCCGCATAAACCAAAGAAATGTTTGGTGCAGGACCAATCTTAGCCCCTGGCAGCATTTCATGACATAATGCCATAGCCTTTGCCTGTGCTACAAGCATGTGATGATTCTGCTGGTAGGTTTCCTTCAGTACATTTGTGCATCCTTCAGGAATTGTCAGAGTACCAATGACTGGCCCAACCAGTGTTAACATGTTCTGTTCATTGATTGTCAGCCAGTATTTTACTCTGTCACCAAAGTTTGCAAACATAACTTTTGCAAAGTTGACAAACCAGCTGACAGAATCAGGATTACTCCAGGAACCTCTTTCATCCAGTGCCGCAGGCATATCAAAATGAAACATTGTCACAAGTGGTACCATATCATACTTCAGACATTCATCAATCAGATTGTTATAGTATTCAATACCCATTGGATTGACTTCTCCTGTGCCCTGAGGAAGAATTCTGCTCCAGCTGATAGAGAAACGGTAAACCTTGAATCCCATTTCAGCCATTAAAGCTACGTCTTCCTTATAATGATGATACTGGTCTGCACAGACTGTCAGATCACTTGTTCCTTCAGGTACTTTCTTCACGTCCTGGCAGCTAGGGCCTTTGCCATCTTCAAGGTTTGCACCTTCTACCTGATAAGCGGATGTGGAAGCTCCCCACATAAATCCTTCCGGAAACGGTTTTAATTGCTTATGTAACATTCTTTATCTCCTTTATTTATGCATTTATTTTAGCATACACCAAGTATGACGTCTTCCAGTTCAGAACAGTTTGACACAATATTTCGGGCACCTGTTTCCTTCATTTCCTCCACGTTTCCAAATCCCCACGTCACACCAATGGCATCCATACCTGTTTCTCTGGCTCCGATAATATCAAATACTGTATCTCCTACCATAACTGCAGAATGGATATCTTCCACCATAGTAAACAGATACCGTATCACTTTCTCTTTGGAATCTCTGGAACTGTCTTCACTGGCACCTGCAATACAGTCAAAATACTGTGTCAGTCCAAATTTCTCCAGTATTTCTCTTGCAGTTGTTTCAGGCTTGGAAGTAGCCACATAACAATGCACCCCTGCCGCCTTAAGATGTTTCAGAAGATCTTCAATGCCCTCATACGGCTTGTTTTCATATTTTCCCACTTTGGTATACCTGCTTCGAAATATCGCAACTGCTTCTTCCACCTTATCTTCTGGCACCCCAAAAGAAGGGAAGGTATTTCTTAATGGTGGTCCGATAAATACCCTTAAATCGTTTAAGTTCTCTATATGAATCCCAAAATGATCCAGTGCCAGCTGTGCACATTTTGTAATTCCCTCACTGGAATCTGTTAACGTTCCATCCAGATCAAATAAAACATGTTTATACATTTATATTCCCATTCCTTTCCATACTTTCAGTATTTCTTCAAGAGAGTTTGCAAAGGATCCCTGCACAAGCTCCTTACTTCCTCCCCCTTTTCCCTGTAATGCTTTCTTTAACACAGCATCTGTTTCTCTTACATCTTTTGTAAGTGACATCAACACATAGGCAGTACTATGCTCTTCCTGTTGCAGAATCAAAGCCATATCCACTTTCTTCAGTAACTCTTTAGCAAAATAACGCATCTGTTCTCTTGTACTTCCTTCACTGACATAGACATAAGCACTTCCCGGTTGCAGGTCTTCACATTCTTTCAGAAACTGCTGTGTACGTATGGTCTGTATCTGCTTCATCAATGCTTCATTTCTTTCAAGCAGTTCCTGCACATAAGAAGATGTTTCTAAAGAAGGGGCACTCAGCATCCTGGAAATCTTTTCGTTTTCCTCGTACATTTTTTCAAAATACTCCATGGCCTTTCTTCCAAAGACAAGCTCCAGTCTGACTCCCTGCTTATGTTTTTTCACAGAAAGCACTTTACATATGCCAATCTCACCTGTGGCTTTTACATGTGTTCCGCAACATGCACATACATCTACTTCAGGAATGGTAATAATTCTTACCTGCCCTTTCAGTTCTTTTTTGGAACGATACTCTATCTGTTCCAGTTCGCTTTGTGAAGGATAGTTCGTAAGTACCGGCACATTCTTATATATGTACGCATTGACTTTCTGTTCAACCTCTTCTGCCTGTATTTCATTCAAAGGACCGTTAAAGTCAATCTGTATGACATCAGACATATGAAATCCCACATTATCGTATCCGTACATTTTATGCACAATTCCGGAAAACATATGTTCTCCGCTATGAGCCTGCATCAGATCAAATCTGTGTGTCCAGTCGATACATTGTTTCACCCTCTCACCTTGCTTCAAAGGTTCTTTTGTATACTGCACCACCACACCGTTTTCTCTTTGTACATCTTCTACTTTAATACCATTCAAAGTACCAAAATCCGCAGGCTGCCCACCGCCTTCAGGATAAAAGATGGTATCCTCAAGAAGAATTGCATACCCAGTTTCTGTTTTTCTGCACTCCTTTACTGTACTTATATACTCTGTACAATAGGCATCCTGATAAAATCGTTCCTGAAATTCTTGCATAACTCCTCCGTGCTTTCCTGACCATCTCATTGTACAATATTGCAGTATGATTGGTGTGGATATTGTGGAAATAGAGCAGATCCGTTTATCTTCTTCCTTTGTCAGCTATGTTTTAACAGCAGAAGAACAGGAAGAATATAACGCTCTGTCTGCAGAAAAACAGAAAAAAGAATATCTTGCAGGAAGATTTGCGTCTAAAGAAGCTATCTTTAAAGCAACACAGGACATAAACTATTTAGACTATGCCATTTTACACGGTCCCAATGGTGCCCCGTATGTTTTACATCATCCTGAAATACAGGTTTCCATCTCTCATAGTCGTACCATCGCCATTGCATTTGTAGAGGTTTTATGAAACAAAAGTATTTTTCAAAAGGCATCAAAGACGGCACTCCTATTGCCTTAGGATATTTTGCCGTTTCTTTTTCTCTGGGTATCGCTATGAAAAAAGCAGATATGACTGCTTTTCAGGGCTTCCTGATATCTCTTGTCAACCTTGCCAGTGCTGGAGAATATGCAGACCTGCAGGTCATCTTATCCAACGGCACATATCTGGAAATGGCCATTGCCACGCTTGTCGCCAATGTAAGATATGTCCTGATGAGTACCGCGTTATCTCAGCGTATTTCATCTTCTACTTCCCTGCTTCACAGAATGACAATCGGGTATGGTATTACAGATGAAATCTTTGGTATTGCCATATCCGAAGAAGGAGACATTCATCCCGCTTATATTTACGGAGCTTTATGTATTGCAGTACCGGCATGGGCTGTTGGAACTGCCCTGGGGATTGTGACAGGCAATATCCTGCCCGCCTTACTTGTTAACGCCTTATCCGTTGCTCTGTATGGTATGTTTCTTGCAATCATTGTACCACCATGCAAAAAAGACAGACAGGTCCTGCTGGCTATCCTCATTTCTTTTACAGCAAGTGCTTTATGTACGTATTTTACAAAGATACCTTCCGGCACAAGAACCATTATTCTGACTGTAGTCATTGCAGGCATCTTTGCTTTTCTGTTTCCACACAAGGATAAGGAGGACACACATGCATAACATCTATCTGTATATTCTGGTATCTGGACTTGTCTCGTATCTTATCCGTGTCATTCCCTTAACCATCTTCAGAAAACCCATCACCAATACCTTTATCAAAAGCTTTTTATATTATGTTCCCTATGTCACCCTGGCAGTGATGACATTCCCTGCTATATTACAGGATGCGACCACCCCATTAGCAGGAGCACTTGCCCTGATTGCAGGGATTTGGCTGTCCTACAAAGAACATTCTTTGATTACTGTTTCCGTTGCCTGTTGTGCAATTGTCTTATTATGTACTATATTTATTAAGTAAACGGAGGAAACCATGCCAAACTTTTTAGAACCTACCTTTGAGGAATTACAGTATCACCAGAAATTTTTAAAAAGCAGAAAAACCATGGCTTTTCACCATGGCACCAAAGAGTTTCCAAAAGAAGAATGGAAAAACTTCTATCAGACATGGGTCAAGGACAAAGCAGACAGAGAGTATAAATTAGTCTTCTGTCCAGGATGTCAGGACTTTGTCGGAGAAATGTTTCTGGAAAAAGTAAGTGACACTACATTGAAAGCTTACTTTCTTGTAAAGTATGAACATAGAAATGAAGGGTATGGGCAGACCATACTGGAACGCATTGTTGCTCATGCAAAGCAAAATCATTATGCCTATATTCTTATCCGGACTTATGCAGATAATCCCGGCATTACTTTCCTTACAAAAAGAGGTTTCTTTATCAAAGAAACCAGTGACAACATCAGTACATTAAAACTGATTCTGAAAGACTCTCATCTGGATGAATCCTGTTCTAGCTGTCAATGCCACAAGACTCAGCATTAGAGTCTTGTTTTTGTATACGGCAATACAACAACCGCCACAAGAATACCGCCAAATATATCTGTGAATGAATGTTGTTTCACCATCACTGTAGACACAAGGATACCTGCACAAAGAAAATGAGAAATCCATGTTAAGTAACTATTTTTCTTTGTGGCATGACATAAGGCATGATCCATTTTGGTTCTGTGACAACATGTTCCACAAGAAAGAAACAGGAAAGGTATACTATCCAGTACAGTATAATTCCGAAAACCAGTTTTTTTCTTTCGTTTATCTTTTTCAGCATGCCTGTATCTTAGCACCAAATTTTTCGGATAAGTATTGACAATCTTCAAAGAATGTTTAAGATTATTTTTGCTTATCGGAGTATGGCGCAGCTTGGTAGCGCGCTTCGTTCGGGACGAAGAGGTCAAGGGTTCGAATCCCTTTACTCCGACTTTTTACTTTTCACACAACGATCACACTGATCTGATATTCTATAAACATGCTGAAATTAATTACTATGATAGACTGCGTTGGATTAGGTGTTTTGTACTGGCTGTTTTTTCACCGACAGTTCAGACACACGGATACAAAAATCCTTTTCACCCGCACTTTGTTTTATTTATATATCTGTGTGGTAATATACTTCACATTACTGCCTCTGATTCCTACTTTTGATGCTCCAAACTATAACCTGATTCCTTTCAGAGATGTCATTTATGCTTTTGGAGACTATGACCGGCAGATTATGTATAACATTCTGCTATTTATGCCTTTTGGTTTCTTACTGCCTTGTGTATTTCCAAATCTGCGCAAAGAAGTCATTCTTGCAGGATTTTTATGTTCTTTATGTATAGAGATATCCCAGCCATGGATTACCATCAACAGAGTCTGCGATATCACAGATCTTATCACCAACACTTTGGGCACATGTCTTGGCTACATCCTGTTCCTTATGTGCAAAAAAGACGTTCAGAAATGAACGTCTTTTACTTTACAAGTATACTTCCACCGATAAATTCTCTGATAAGAGAATTATTCACAATACAGCTGTCGTCCGGAATTTCCTTGAAAAACTTCAGGAAATCCAGCATTCTCTGTGCTTCACAATACACTTCGCTGCCTGAAGGTATTTCCTCCAGTAACGGCTTTGCATATTTTTTTAACACAGATAATTCATAAACACAGGAGGAGTTGAAGAACATATCTGCACTGGAACTGTATGGGAAGATATAGGCATCTTCTCCTCTTCTTACAGAAGACCAGTCTTTTAAGGTTTCTTCTGCAGATTTATTACGTGTTCTTTCATCGCGCACAATTCTTCTTAACATACGGGCATCTGTGGTAGGAATACGATGATGTCTGTCAATGTTTAAAGAAGTCAAAGGAGAAATATAAATTCTGTATTTCTGCTCATCCGGAATACCTGCACTCATTTTCGGATTCAATCCATGAATACCTTCAATCACTACAGGCTGGGTATTATCGATAGATACTTCCCTGTCTCCGTATTTCTTCACACCTTCCACAAAGTCAAATGAAGGAAGATGTACTTTTTCACCCGCAAGAAGGGCATTCATCTGTGTAAAGAATAATGGAAGATCCACTGCCTCCAGACTTTCAAAGTCCAGATTTCCTTTTTCATCCGGCACCATATCTTTTCTGTCTTTAAAATAATCATCGGTGCCTAGATATAACGGCTTTAATCCAACCACCTGCAACTGTATACAGAGTCTTTTGGCAAAACTTGTTTTCCCGCTGGAAGAAGGTCCTGCAATTAAAATAATACGTTTTTTATTCTTTTTAATACTCTCGGCAATCTGTGCAATCTTTTTCTCATGCAACGCCTCCTGAACCATGATGATATTCTCATATTCTTTCTTCATGCGTTCATTCAGTTCCACCGCATAAGAAATATGCAGAATATTTTCCCATTGTGTTTCTTCAGAAAAGGCATCATATAACAGTTCCTGCGTTTCAAATGCAGGCACATTCAACGGATCTGTCGGATAAGGGAATCTCAGAATAATACCGTTTCTGTATCTTTTCAGCTCAAACAAAGACAGATATCCTGTTGATGGTAGTAAATGCAGATAGAAAATATCTTCTTCATCATCCAATGTACACATTTTAGCTTCATCGATAGACTCTGTACTCTGTACGACTCTGAGTCTTTTTCTGCCTTTAAGATACTGCATCATTTCTTTTCTGGAATAACTCTTTTCCCCAATTGGCAGATTTTTCTCTACAAGAGCGTGCATCATCTTTTCAATTTCTTCCACTTTTTTCTGAGTAAGAGAAGCTGTAATCGTTGTAAACAGCCCTTTACTCAAAGAATTTAAAATGGTCACATGTGCACTTTCTCCAAGCACCTTATGTACCGCACAGATATATAACAATGTCAAAGAGGCCTGATAAGACATATTGGCATAGTTATCCTGTATATCCAGTAAATCTATTCTTCCTTCTTCCTGCAGTGTACTGTCCAGTCTTTGATTGACATTACTGATACGACAGGAAAGTACAGGATATTTCACGTGTACTTCAGACAGAATGTCTTCTACTGTACAGCCTTGTTTCACTTCTAATTCTTTTTGTAATTCATTATGGTAATACACTTGCACTTTCATATAAACTTACTTTTTCACTTTTGTCTGAAACACAACGTTTTTATGTGTTCCTTTCTGAGATGATCTTTTCTTTTTTTTGCTGATACTCTGTGTCAGTTTCATCATCTCATCCTGTGAATTAACTTTTTCTCCTTCTGATGGAATTTTAGTATATCTTCCCGTAGAAGACATCATTCTGGCTTTTACAGTATCTCTCAGACAAAGGTCAATGTAAGCATGAATTCTTTCACGGATTTCAGAATCCAGTACAGGAGTCGCAATTTCTACTCTTCTTTCTGTATTTCTGGTCATGAAATCCGCAGAGGAAATATACATCTTTTCTTTGTCACCCTTGCCAAATACATAAATACGAGAATGTTCAAGATATCTTCCTACAATACTGCGAATATGCAGATTTTCTGTTTTCCCTTCTATACCCGGCAACAGACAGCTGATACCGCGTATGATCATTTCCACGTGCACTCCTGCCTGACTTGCACGGATCAAAGCCTGCATGATTTCTTCATCACTCATACCATTGATCTTCACAAAGATATAGCCATCTTCTTTTTTCTTTGTTTCCTGGGAAATGTATTTTAAAATAGCAGGTTTTAAATCTTTAGGAGCTACTAAAAGCTTCTTATATTTACCTTCCAGATTACCAATCATCATATTCTGGAAGAAATGAATACTGTCTTCAATAATCTCCTGTTCACTTGTTAACAAAGCAAGATCAGTATACTGTCTTGCAGTATTTTCATTGAAATTACCTGTTGCAAGACAAACCACATGGCTTAAAGTACCGTGATCATTCTTGCTAATCAGACAAATCTTGGAATGCACTTTATAGTGCTCATAGCCATAGAACACCGTACATCCTGCTTCCTCCAGTTTTTCAGAATAGTCAATATTATTCTGTTCATCAAATCTTGCCTTTAATTCAATCAGCACATCTACTTCCTTGCCATTTTCTGCAGCCTGACATAAATATTCCACAAGACGTGCATGAGAGGCAAGTCTGTAAATGGTAATCTTAATGGATACCACCTGTGAATCATTGGCAGCTTCTTTCACAAGATTGACAAAAGGAGCCATGGATTCATATGGGTATGCCAGTAAAACATCTTTTTTCTGAATCTGTGAGAACAGATGATGTCTGTAGTTTAGTGCAGGGGATAACTGAGGTTCATATGGCGGAAACAACAATCTTTCCTGTGCCTGCTCTGTTAACAATTTACCTAATCCAAAGGCATATTTCATATTAAAAGGAGAATTCACAATGAACACCATCTGTTTGGTAATATTCAGATGTTTCACAAGATACTTATCCAGTGCTCTGGATGGTTTTTTAGACAGTGCAATACGTGTGATATTCATCTTTCTTCTTTCTTTGATGACTTTCATCATCTTTTCACGATAATCATGAATATCATCAAAAGCTTCATCTTCCGGATCCACATACGCACTTCTGGAAATTTTCATTTTCAGCACTTCCGTAATATCCGCATCTTTAAAAAGAGACGGCACAAAGTACTGTATGACATCTTCCATATGTACAAATCTGAAAGAATTCTCATCAGGCAATACAATGATGTCATTCAGACTTGGAGGCACTCCAACGAATCCAAATACTCCATGTTTTTTAATCTTCAGTACTGTACAGATATATGTCACCCCTGTCAAAAGATTAGGAAACGGATGATGCGCATCTACAATATGTGGTGTCAGTACTGGCTGAATACGTGTTTTAAAGTATTTCTGAAGATATTTGATCTCCTCTTTTGTACAGTCCTCCACATCCAGATCATAGATATTCTCTTTTATAAGACTTTTGCGAATACCCTTATAAATAGTATCCCTTTTCTTACAGCCCCTTTTAGCCACAGGATATATAGCATCCAGTTGTCCTTTGGCAGTTAAACCCGATTTATTATCCACTTTATCAAATTTAGCTTTTTTCAAATCATACAGGCTTCCCACTCTTACTCTGAAGAATTCCGTAAGATTAGATGTATAAATACTGACAAACTTCAGTCTTTCCAGTAAAGGTACAGATGTATCCTTTGCTTCATTTAACACTCTGTCATCAAATCTGAGCCATGAAATCTCTCTGTTCTGTAAACAGCCTTCTTCATATAGTCTTTCAATCATGCAAGTCACCTCGATTCTAATCTACACTGGTACTGTTAAGTTTCTGTAAACTTCTGTTTAAATCCTGTACATATCTCATGACCTTTAAAGGAATATGACAATATCCGTCCGGATGTTTCTGAAGATAGGACTGATGATACTGTTCTGCGGTATAAAACACACGTAACGGTTCACACTCCACATAAAAGGCATCATAGTTATCCCTCACAGAATCCATATAAGTATGAATCTTTTCACCATCCTGCAGATAATACACGCCTGTCTGGTATTGTCTTCCTATATCATCCATCTGCCTTTGATACTGTGAAGGATCAACACAATGAAAAAACACATCCAGTAATACAGTAAGAGAAACCAGATCTTCATCATAGGCAACAGCTACAGCTTCCTTGTAATTGCCTTCTCCTGTACAGACACTTGCATAATTCACGTATGTACCTTCCCCATTAGCATAGCCACAGATGGTTTCCCTGATTCCATAAAGTGCCCCAAAGACATGTTCTACTCCCCAGAAACAGCCTCCTGCAAAAACAATCCATTGTTTATGTGGTACAGATTCAAACCTTGCAGAAACACACTGCTGTTTTGTTTTTTCAAGATACAGCACATCCTCTTCTTTTTTGACTATCTCAAATCCATTATGGGTAAGAATATGCACAGATTTTTCATTGGTAATCTGTACCTGTGCATAAAGCTTTGCATACGGATAGTCTTTGCAGAAAGCATATACAGCTTTCATAGCATAATGATTTCCCTGAAAAGATGGAAAAATTCTGTATCCGATGGAATACTCTTTGTCCTTATTTTCTTTTCTGACTTCTATATAGCCAGCACAGGTATCAGACACATATATCCCCAGTAATTTTGTTCCTTTTTCTTCCAGAGAGTTTCCTGCAACAATTCCCCATGTACCGGGAAACACTTCTGATATTTCTTTTTTACCCAATATTCTTAAAGTGATTTCATGCATATATGTATTATAATACAATCTATGAGTATACTTACAAACGAGGTGTTACCTTTATGAAAAAAATCGTGACTATGCAGGATATATCCTGCGTTGGAAAGTGCTCTTTAACAGTCGCCTTACCAATATTATCTGCTATGGGTATAGAAACGGCCGTCATTCCTACAGCAGTACTTTCCACACATACTATGTTTAAAGACTTTACCTTTCATGATCTGACCAATGAAGTACAGCCCATTATTGATCACTGGCAAAAGGAAGGTTTTCAGTTTCAGGGGGTCTATACAGGGTATTTAGGTTCTTTTGAACAGCTACAGCTGGCAAAACAGGTACTGGATACTTTTGGTAAAAATACCTTAAAAGTAGTAGACCCATGTATGGCGGATAACGGGAAACTGTATGCAGGCTTCACCATCGATTTTGCAAGAGCCATGACAAAACTATGTGCTTCTGCAGATATTATCTGTCCTAATCTGACAGAAGCCTCTTTCCTTCTGAACATTCCCTATACCACACAGTATACAGAGTCCTATATTCAGGATATCTTGAAAAAACTCACAGACTTTGGCTGTAATACCGCCATCCTGACAGGTGTGTCTTTGGGAAAAGGCATGCTTGGAGCTTATGGATATGATGCAAAGCAGGATATGTATTTCAAATACTTCATTGAAGAAGAAACCCAGCATTTCCATGGTACTGGAGACATCTGGGCAAGCACACTATGTGGTGCTTTACTGAATGGCAAAACACTGCAGGAAAGTATTGCCATAGCCTGTGATTTTGTCAAAGACAGCATTCATAAAACATTGCTTGAACCAGACCACAACATCTATGGTGTTAATTTTGAACAGGCTATATACGGATTATTAAAGAGGCTATACGATGAACAGTAAACAGAAAAAATTATTTCAGCAGGCGCAGAAATATGCAGGCTCTGCACAACACACCTATACATCCCTGGCCAAGGCTTTTGAAAAAGATGTTACCTTCCATGATACTTTCTTAAAGATTGCTCAGCAAAAAGAAAAAGCTCTGGCAGTACTGGAAAAGACAAGCGGGTTAACTACAAAAAGCGGAAAAAGTGAAAGTGCATTCGTATTAGTCATGATGAAGGTATTCGGTAAAAAACGCATTCTCAAACTGATGGCAGGCAGTGAAACAGAACAGGGAGATGTTTTAAGAACTCTCTCCAAAGAGTTCCCTGCTTTAAAAAGTATCGCCCAGGAAACCTACCTGCAGACAAATAGTTTATTACGTTTAAGAAATCAGCTGATACATTCTAAAAAACGTAAAAAAAGATAAGAGCAGAAGCTTTATCAGAAAATGGAATCTGAAAAGCTTCTTTTATTTCATCCATTTGTCAATGTGCCGGTAATGCTTACCGTGGAAGTTTTTTCTCCGTCAACACATATCGTATACGTTTCATTGGTTTTTAAAGCTTCACTTGCGATAACAAGATTGTCATAGCTCTTATTGCTTGCATAAGACACGATTGTATTGCCTGTACTGTCCAGAATACCATCTCCGATGGAATGAATAGCTGGCATTCTTTCCGGTTGCCCAGTTTGCTGAGATGGATCAAAGTTTTCCATGTCAGTATTTTCTTCAGACTTCTCAGGTGGGGTTGTTTCATCAGAATGTCCACTTTGAGATGCAAAAAAAAGAGAGTTTCCTCTCTTTTTGCACAACTATTTACCAAATCTGCTCATCAGTCTGGACAATGCATCATCCATAGTCACCTGACCAGAGCATTTCTTATTGGCGTTACGATTGGAACGATTTCTTCCCGCATTCTTTGCGGCCAGTTCTTCAGGACTCAGTAAGGAAGCAGAAATACGTTTGTTTTCTACATCAACTTCTGTAATGTAGACTTCCACTTTATCTCCTTCAGAAACCATTGTAGATGGATCTTTCACCATATCCTTTGACATACGGGATACATGTAATAAGGCATCTTTTTCTGCACCAATATTGATAAAAGCACCATATTCTACCAGTCTGTGTACAGTACCTTCATACTTTTCACCGACTTTGAGATCTTCCAGTTTCATACGCTGTTTTCTCACTTTTGACTTATTGGCTTTATATGCAGCATACTGTGCTTCTTTTTCCTTTACGGCAGTGATTGGAATCAGACTCAGAGATACTCTTCCTCTTTCTGCATCAATTTCATACACAAAGCAGTCTACGATATCTCCTACACTTAAGACTTCACGCGGATCTTTAACAATCTTGGTGGACATACGGGATGGAATCACCAGACCGTCTTCGTGCAGACCTACATCAATGAAAGCACCGAAGTCCACAACATTTCTTACAGTACCGGATAATTTATCTCCGATATGCAGATCTTCAATCTTCAGGATATCGCTTCTCAATAAAGCACCCTTGAACTGATCACGATAGTCTCTTAATGGCTGACGGATAGCTTCTTCAATATCCTTTAATGTAAAGGATCCAACTTCCAGATCTTTCACCTTATCTTCAGGGAATACCGCATCTGCTTCACCCAGTTTGTCAATGCCGCATGCCTTCATAATACTGCGGGCAACGTCATAGCTTTCAGGGTGAATACTTGTTTCATCCAGAGGTTCATCTCCACCAACAATTCTTAAGAAACCTGCACACTGTGTAAATGCCTTAGGGCCAAGTTTCTTAACTTTTTTCAACTGATTACGGTTTGTAAATCTTCCGTTTTCATTACGATAAGTAATGATTTCTCTTGCAATACCCGCATTCAGACCAGAAATATGCGTTAACAGTTCTTCACTGGCAGTATTGACATCGGCACCTGTCCTGTTAACACACTTCATGACTACTTCATCAAGACGTGAAGATAAAGCTTTCTGAGGCAGGTCATGCTGGTACTGACCAACACCGATAGACTTAGGATCAATCTTAATCAATTCTGCTAAAGGATCCAGTAATCTTCTTCCGATGGAAACAGCAGATCTTTCTTCAATAGCCATATCCGGGAATTCTTTACGTGCTGCTTCCTGTGCAGACCATACAGAGGCACCTGCTTCGGATACGATGGCATATTCCACATCCAGATGGTTGTCTTTGATCAAATCAGCCACAAACTGTTCACTTTCTCTGCTGGCTGTACCATTACCAATGGAAACAATCTTGACATCATACTTTCTGATCAGATCCAGCACTTTTTTCTTAGCCTGTTCAAGTTTTGCATTATATCCAAAGGCATAAATCTTATCCACTGTTAACATCTTGCCTGTTTCATCAATTACTGCAAGTTTACATCCATTGATATATCCAGGGTCAAATCCTAACACAACTCTGCCCTTTAAAGGTGCCTGCAATAACAGTTTTTCCAGGTTCATGGAGAATACTTCAATAGACTTATTCTGTGCTCTTTCAGAAAGATCGGAACGAATTTCTCTTTCAATGGAAGGGAATAACAATCTTGTACATCCATCTTCACTGGCTTCCTTTAACTCCTGCTCTGCAACAGTAGACTGTCCATGTGTCAGATTGTTCAACGCCTGCTGTTTCAGATAGTCTTCATCAAAACTGAAAGCCACAGTAATTACTTTTTCTTTCTCTGCTCTGTCTATTGCCATTACTCTGTGATCTTTGATGGAAGATACTTTTTCAGAATGGTCATAGTACATTTCATAGACCTTGTTTTCATCCTTGGCATCTTTCTTCAGTTTTGTAACAATGGCACCTGCCTGTTCGATATTTTCCTTAAATGCCCATCTTTGCTGAGGATTATCAGAGACCATTTCCGCAATAATATCCTTAGCACCCTGAATGGCAGCTTTGGCATCCTTCACTTCTTCAGTAATATACCTGGAAGCTTCTTCTTCAAGACTTCCTTCTTCAGGCAAGCTCAGCATCCAGTTAGCAAGAGGCTGCAGGCCAAGCTTGATAGCTGTAGCTGCACGTGTCTTTTTCTTCTGTGCATATGGGCGATAGATATCTTCCACTACAGATAACTTTGTGGCTTCTTCTACACTCTTTCTGATTTCTTCTGTCAGTTTACCCTGTTCACTGATCAGACGTAATACGTCGTCTTTTCTCTGACGCAGGTTATTCTGATATTCAAACTGCTTCTGAATATATAAAATCTGTTCTTCATCCAATCCACCTGTCACATCTTTACGGTAACGGGCAATCATTGGCACTGTATTTC
>CAKVLT010000017.1 GCA_934757945.1 uncultured Bulleidia sp.
GTTTATGACAGTGAATAGACTGGAAATCTTCCAGCTCTTTTAAACATTCTTTATGGTAGTTATGTTTGGATGAAGATTTTCTGGAAAGGATGTATTCCAGATATTCCTGTTTTTCTTTTTCATTCATGTGTCAGGAACATGCAGTCACCGAAAGAGAAAAATCTGTATTTTTCTTTGACTGCTTCTTTATAGGCGGACATGATGAAATCGTATCCTCCAAGAGCACTGATCATCATCAGCAGGGTACTCTTTGGTAAATGGAAGTTTGTTAACATGCCGTCAATTGTGTGATAGGTATATCCAGGATAGATAAATAGTCTTGTTTCAAGAGAACATTCCTTGAAACATCCGTAGGTATTCCATACAGACTCTAAAGTTCTGACGCTTGTAGTTCCTACAGCAATGATTCTTCTGTGCTCTTTTTTTGCGGCGTTCAGAATATCTGCTGCTTCTTTGCTCATATAGCAGACTTCGGCATGCATGACGTGGTCGCTGACATGTTCAGTGTCCATAGGTCTGAATGTCCCAAGACCTACATGTAAAGTGACATCTACGATAGTGACACCTTTGTCTTTCAGTTTCTGAAAAATTTCTTCTGTAAAGTGAAGACCTGCAGTAGGTGCTGCGGCACTTCCTTCTACTTTGGAATACACTGTCTGATATCTTTCAGGGTCGTTTAATTTCTCATGAATGTAGGGAGGAAGCGGTACTTCACCAAGCTGTTCAAGAATCTCATTAAAGATACCAGAATAGATCATTTTGAATTTACGGATGCCTTTGTCACCTATTTCTGTACATTGTGCTTTTAAACGACCATCATGGAAGGAGATGATGGTTCCAACTTTTACGACATGGGCATTACCTACAAGACATTCCCAGATATCATTTTCCATCTGTCTTAACAGTAATACTTCCACATGGGCACCAGTCTGTTCCTTGGTGCCGTAAAGTCTTGCAGGAAGTACTCTTGTGTTATTGCGTACTAAGACATCTCCCTCGTGAAAATAGTCAGTGATATCATAAAAATGGCGATGTTCCAGTGTCTGAGAATCCATGTGAACGACCATCATTCTGGAATTCTTTCTGTTAGGTAACGGTGTCTGAGCAATCAGCTCATGAGGAAGGTCGTAATCAAAATCACTAGTTTTAATATCATCTAAATTCATATTTTTAAAAACCTCTTTGATCAAATTTCATAGTGGATAGTACTTCTTGTTTAAAATCATTGAATCTGTCCTGTCTGATGGCTTCTCTTGCGTCTTCCATCAGTTTCAACAGAAAGCGTACATTATGAATAGACATCAGTCTGGAACCAAATCCTTCTTTTGTGCGTACAAGATGATTCAGATATGCTCTTGTATAGTTTTTACATGTATAACAGTCACACAGAGGATCAAGAGCAGTAAAGTCTTCTTTGTACTGAGGACGGCGAATTGTAATACGTCCTTCACTGGTCATCAGATTGCCATGTCTTGCAAGACGGGTAGGAAGAACACAGTCGCACATATCGATATTCATGGAGACTGCCTCCAGCAGGTCATTGACAGCACCTACCCCCATCAGGTATCTTGGTTTTTCAAACGGAAGTTTTTCACTGGACATTTTTACCATACGATACATGGTTTCCTTGTCTTCGCCAACAGAGGTACCGCCGATGGCATAACCATCAAAATCCATTTCCACAAGTTTTTCCGCACAGTATTCTCTTAAATCAGGATAGTCACCACCCTGTACAATACCAAATAATGCCTGTACATCATGTCTTGTGTTTGCCTGTTTTCCTCTTTCGGCCCATCTTAAAGTTCTTTCCATGGAATTTTTAGCATATTCATACGTGGCAGGGAAAGGAATACACTCGTCAAAAGACATCATGATGTCTGCTCCGATTTTGTTCTGAATCTGAATGGATTTTTCAGGGGACAGGAACAGCTTATCACCATTTAAAGTGTTTTTGAAATAGACACCTTCCTCTGTAATCTTTCTTGTGTCAGACAGGGAAAATACCTGGAATCCTCCGGAGTCTGTTAACATCGGCCCATGGTAATTCATAAATTTCTGAACCCCACCTGCTTTATCTACGATATCTTCTCCAGGTCTTAGCCATAAGTGGTATGTATTGGCTAAAACAATACCACTGTTCATGGCATATAATTCTTCCGGAGAAATGAATTTAACAGTTGCCTGTGTACCGACAGGCATGAAGATAGGCGTTTCCACATCTCCATGAGGAGTGTGTAAAATACCTGTTCTGGCGCCGGATTGTTTGCATATATGTGTAATTTCAAAACGAATAGGACTGGACATAGATATAAAAACCTCATTTCTTGCTCGTACAGTATAGCAGAATTCTTACTAAACGGTGGTATAATTCAAGTACTATGAAATCACAGTATATAAAAATCAGAAATGTTCCTGAAGAAATCAGAAAAAAATCTGTCGCCGTACATGTTAAGCCATGGGTATTATTAGATTTATGCCTTGCTGTAAGTATAGCTTTACTGATTATTCGTTCCTATATGGCAGGTGTTGTGCTTCCAATTATTATTCTTACGGTGTTTGCTCTTGTGGTGATGCCTGATCGCATCCTGGTGCAGTTTACTCCGGAGTATCTTATTATGTATAACAAAGAGGACAGAACGGAATGCACTTTGATTTACTGGGATGAAATCGTAAACTGGAAATATGAATATCATACATCGGTAGATCTTTTGAAGGTGACCACTGTAGATGATAATACGGAAAGTGTGGAGATGTATTCCAAATGGGGTGTACGTAAATTCATGAACCTGTATGCCCCTGGTAAGGAGGTGAAACGTAATGCCGGTAAGAAAAAATAGTAAAGAAGTTCTCAGCGATGAACTAGAAGCCTGCCGTAAAGAAATGTTGCAGGAAAAAGAATATGACGATATGAGTATGATTTTTGAAATGTTTGGAGACAGCACCAGACTGAAAATCATGAATGCTTTATTTGTTAAAGAGCTATGTGTATCAGATCTGGCGGCATTGCTGGAAATGAGTCACAGTGCTATTTCTCATCAGCTTGGTTCTTTAAAGAAAACCAAACTGGTGACTTCAAGAAAAAAAGGCAAGAATGTGTATTATTCCATGGCGGATGATCATATTAAGAATATTTATAAAATGGCTCTGGACCATATCCGAGAATAAACAGGAAAATCCTGTTTTTTTTTCTTTTTGGCAGACTTTTTTTACATGTGATAGAATATTGGGTATATTGGGATGGCTGTAAGTGAGAAGAAGGATAAGACCAGATGAAAAATTATGCGTATGTAAAAGTATATGAGAGTATCCGAGATCAGATTGTGCACGGGGCGTATCCTTTACGTTCCTGCTTACATTCCAAAAGGGTTCTTGCCAAAGAATATCATGTTTCCAAAATAACGGTTGAACATGCTTTGGATCTTCTGGTGGAAGAAGGATATATTCTTCCTCAGGAAAGAGTGGGGTACAGAGTTATTTATAAAGAAGAGTCTGTGTTCCCGGTTTCTTCCATAAATGTTGATAATACTCCTGCTGAAAGAAATGAGTCTTCTTATTTTCCTTATTCCGTCTATGCTAAAACAGTCAGGCAGGTATTATCCTGTTATCAGGAAAAAGTTTTATCTGCTTCTCCTATGCAGGGAAATCTGGAATTGCGTACAGCTATTAAAAACTATCTTGCCAGAAGCAGAAATATTTTTGTGCAGGAAGATCAGATAGTTATCGGAGCAGGAAGTGAATCTTTTTATCCAAGAATTGTGGAGCTGTTTGGAAGAAGTGTTGTGTATGGGATAGAGTCTCCAGGATATGAAAAGGTGGAAAAGGGTTATTTAAAACAGGGGGTGCGTATTGACAGACTTCAACTGGGAAATCAGGGTATTTTACAGACAGAGCTGCACAGAACACCGTCAAAGGTGTTGCATGTGACACCTTTCTACTCCTATCCAACAAATATCAGTGCTTCTGCTTTTAAGCGCCAGGAATATCTTGACTGGGCTGCAAGAACAGATGGTATTTTGATTGAAGATGACTATGCCAGCGAATTTCTTCCTTCGGCACATGTATTGAAAACATTGTTTTCAGAAGATACAGAAGGCAGGGTGATCTACATGAACAGTTTTCATAAAACCATCTCTCCTTCCATTCGTGTCAGTTATATGGTATTGCCTGCAAATAAAGTACAGAAATACATGGAAATCTGGAAATATCACTCAGCTCAGGTATCTACTTTAGATCAGTTGGTTATTGCTGATTTACTGAACAGTGGAAATTTTGAAAGAAATTTAAACAGATTGCGAAAAAAGAAATAATGTAACAAACTTTCGCTTTTGTTACAAAGTGTTTACAGGCATAATAAAAGAAGTATAATTGTTGTAGTGAGGTGCACATGATTGATTATGAAAATAATGCCTTTTTCTGGCAGAAGGTAGAAACGTTGTTGCTGTCTGGAAATTTGAAAATGGAAAAAAAGAAGGGAGATGTACATTCTACTTTTGGTAATCTGATTTATCCAACAGATTACGGTCATCTTGTAGATGCTAAAGGTGCAGGAGAATATGGTGTTTCTGTCTATGTAGGAACTGGAAACCATATGGAAATCAGTGCTTTGGTAGTTGCAGTGGATATTCTGACAAAAGAACTGGATGTGAAAATGCTTGTCGGTTGCAACGATGACGAAATTGAAGATGTACTGCGTTTCCTGAATCAGACAGATTATCAGAAAACTGTATTGATTCGTAAGGGAAATCATATTCCTTCCTGGGGTTTCACAGATAATTGATGAAAAGAGCTGTGGCTCTTTTTTTTTGTGCCCGTAAAAAAACACACCTGTTTATCAGGTGTGTAAAGAAATTACATAAAAGACTCTTCAATAGCTTTCATTTTTGCAGCAAGTCCTTTTACTTTGGATAAAGGTAAGGAACATACAGCCACACGGATACCGTGATTAACTTTTACGGTATAAATGTGATTTTCCATAAAGGCTTCATGAATCTTGTTGCCTGTGATATTATCTTCAATACGTAATGTCACAAAGAAACCTTCTTTATATGGATAGACATCCAGATTTGCCTGTTTTGCTTCATCCAGGAATAAAGCAGATCTTGCTTTCATGAGATCAATATATTTCTGTTTTTCCTTCAGGAAATTTTTTCTTCCTTCAGTGACAATCCATGTGAAGTTTTCCATGGCAGCATTAGGTGTATTGGACCATGTCGCTCTGGCTTTCTTTTCCATGATGATTTCCACATCACGTACATCCTTCTGTCTGTTTGCTAATAATACGGCTGCACCGCAACGTAATCCGTAAGATGTCAGAGTTTTACTGCAGGAGAAACAGATTTCTATAAAGACATTATCAGAAAGATTCTTAAAATTCTGCATATATGCACGTGCTTCTTCAGCAGGTTTATTGGAGTAGTCAATATAGGCTATATCGTTGATAAGAATAACAGAATTGGTTTTGGAGACTTCATTCAGGTAGGCGATTACATCTGCCCATTCTTCACTTGTTAAACTGTAACCTGTAGGATTGTGACATGGATCGTTGATAACGATAACGATACGATCCTGTGTATCTTTAATACTCTCCACCTGTTCTTTTAAAGATTTCAGATTGAAGTGATCACCATCGAAGTTTTTATAGGTAATGGATCGAAGATTATTTTCATGAGCCATTAATTTATATGACCCCCAGGCAATTTCAGGAATGATGATAGTTTCACCTTCATCCAGAAATGTGGTAAATCCAATGGAAATGGCACCGGATCCTCCTGGAGTAGCAATGACGGAATGTGGCATATCCAGATGCTGTCCTTCTGTAACCCAAGCGTATACCTGTTCTCTGTATCCAGGATTTCCGGAAAAACTTGCAGCATAGGCAGCTTTGGTTCTGTGGTCAATGGCATCATAATGATTAAATACGGTGTCCAGAGCTACCAGAGTTCCATCTTCACCATACAAAGATCCAATGGTCGCATCTACGACAAGATCTGGATTGTTTTGTTTGTCCTGTTTTGCTTTGGCAACGATAGAGAATACAGTATCAACGATTGGTGTCAGATCTGCACTGTGTTTAGTAAATGGCATATTTTCATCCTCCTGGAAATATTACGTTTCAAATTATATCACCACAAAGAAAAAAGTCGCAAAATTTGCGACTTATTTCCAGGAAACAGGTACAGACTGTGATTTGATCAGCTGTTTTCTGGATAAAACAGGTATCAGCAGATTGAATACAAGAACAAGCAAAACGACCTGAATTGGGAAGAGTGTTGTATTCTTGATGAAACTCTTCGTGGCATAGTAAAGATAGGCTTTGCTTTTACCTGTTATAATCCAGTTCCAGAATGAACCGATGCAGACGTTGACCACGTAAGAAGATAACAGTTTTGCCAGCAGGATATTCAGTATGGTAATTTTCTTCTCATAAAAGAAGAATGCATAACTCAAAATACCCAGAACAGCACTGAGAGTATAGCCTGCAAAGAAGCCATAAGGACTTGGAAACAGCATAAATTCCAGAATATCTTCTGCAAAGGCAAATACGCTACCGGCAACCGGTCCGAATAAAGCACCGGATAATGCGACCAGAACAAAACTCAGAGAAACGTTGAGATTGATACCGACCGGAACAGAGAACCTTGAGCAAATAATTCTTAAAGCTAAGAAAAATGCCATAAGTGCCAGCCACTTTGTTGAATGCAGCTTTTCTTTAGATGACTTCCAAATATTCATAATATAAAAACCTCCTTTCACCAAGCCTGTGAAGGAGGTCTATTCACGTCTTGGGAGTCCGACAGTCACCGCAAGAAACTTCTTTTCGTCCATACTCTTCCCGGAGTACAGCACTTAACGCGGCTGTGGATGGAAGTATTCTAGTATAGATAAGACATAAATGCAATCTGCTTATTGCGAAAGTGCAGTTCACTGATAAAATATGTGGGTATGAATATAAACAATAAATTAGTCGTAACGATTGAAAACAGAAGAGATATCGTTGCCATGGCAAATGCCGGTGCAGATGAAATCTGTCTGTCTCTGGATGGTTTCAGTATTACTGCATTACACACATTTTCATTAGAAGAACTTAAAGTATGTATAGAAAATGCCGCTGATTTCCATATTGGTGTTTCTGTACTGGTAAACAAGCTGTTTCATGAAAGGGAACTGGAAGATCTCAGACAGCTTATGCAGGCTTTGAAGCAAGTACCTGTTACCAGCATTTATTTTGCAGATCTTGCCGTACTTCGTGTAGCGCAACAGTTACAGATGGTATCCAGACTGATTTATATGCCGGATACCCTGATGACCAGTCCTCAGGATGCACAGTTTTATTTACAGCTTGGTCTGGATAAGGTGGCGGTATCTCCGCTGCTGACAAAACAGGAGACCATAGAAATCATCAGACAGGCAAAAGAGGTGGTGGTACCTGTCTATGGACATATGGTGATGAGCTTTTCTTACAGAAAACTGTTAACTTCCTGGAAAAATACTTTTGGGTATGCTGGAAATGTGGATGATACACAGAATCTCTATCTTGTGGAAGAAAAAAGAGATGGCAAAATGCCTGTCTTTGAAAATGAAGAAGGAACTCTTATTTATACAGATTATGTACTGGATTCATTTGATATTCTTAAGGAATTTCAGCAGGCACAGGCACCAGTATATTTTATGACTGGTGTATTTTTGAACAGACTTGCTTATATTGAAGCTGTACATCTGACAAAAAGTATTTTAAATGGTGAAGAAGTAAAGGATTCTGTTGAAGCATATAAACAGAAGTTTAAGGAGTATACATTTCTGGAGGGCTACTACAATGAAAAAACGGTTCGTTAAAAAACCTGAGTTATTAGCTCCTGCAGGAGATCTACAAAGAGCTAAAACAGCCATTCTGTATGGTGCAGATGCAGTATATCTGGGAGGAAAGAGTTTCTCTTTAAGATCACGAGCAAGTAATTTCACCATGGAGGACATTCATGAAGTCTGTGCATTTGCAAAAGAACATGGTGCTCATGTACATGTGACAGTGAATATTATTCCTCATGAAGAGGATTTTGAAGGCTTAAAAGAATATTTACAGCAACTGGAACAGGCTGGTGTGACAGCGATTATTGTCGCCAGTCCTGCGATTATGTCCATTGCAAGACAGTACGCTCCAAAACTGCAGATTCATTGCAGTACACAGATGTCCATTACCAATACAGAAACAGCACGTTTCTTATATGAAACGCTGCATGTGGACAGAACCGTTCTTGCAAGAGAATGCAGTATGGAGGAAGTACGACAGATTACAGAAGTGTGTCCTGTGGAAACGGAAGCGTTTATTCACGGGGGTATGTGTGTAAATTATTCTGGCAGATGTACATTAAGTAACCGTATGACATTACGTGATGCCAATCGCGGAGGGTGTGCGCAAAGTTGCAGATGGTCATATCATCTGTATCAGGACAACAAGGAAATCACTACGGATACTACAAGATTTACCATGGGTTCCAAGGATATGATGACTGCTTCATGGATTGCTTCATTAATGGAAGCAGGGGTATCTTCTTTAAAAATCGAAGGAAGAATGAAGACGGAATATTATGTGGCTTCTATTGTCTCAGGATACCGTCATCTGATTGATGAACTGTATGCAGCTCAAAATGATCTTCCACCGGAAAGATTTGCCTATCATGAAATGGAAATTATGAAGGGTGAAAACAGGGAAGTATGTCCGGGATTCTATGATCATCGATTGCAGGAGGATTCTGTAATTTTCTATGAGAATTCCAATTCTCATGTGAATCATGATTTCCTTGGCACAGTACAGAGTTATGATGGTGAAACGGCATGGATACAGACACGTAATGCATTTGATACATTGGAAACGATAGAAGTATTAAGTCCTGGAAGAGAAAATCGCACTTTCCAGATTCAATGGATCAGAAATAAGAAAGATGAGCTTCTGGAATCTTCAAGAAGTCCTATGGTACTTGTGCAGCTGCCTGTACCGTTTGAAGTGCAGACGGGAGATATTCTGCGTCGAGCAACAAAATCACAGATATTAGATTAAGGCACATTCCTGTGCCTTTTTCAAAAGGAGAAGAGATATGATTTTAGTAGAAGGCAGTATCAGCGTTAAAGCATGCCTGCTTGGAAGAAAAAGAAAAGTCCATTGTGTGTATGTGGATGAATCCAAACATGATAAAAATACACATTTTATCCTTGCAAAGGCAAAGGAAAATCATGTGCGTATTGTGTATACCACAAGAGAAAAAATAGATGCCATGGCAAGTGGAAGAACGCATGGAGGTATCCTTGCAGAAGTAGAGCAAAGACAGTATCAGACCTTACAGGATGCTATGCAGAATACACCGCTTTTATTTGTGCTGGAAGGTGTGGAAGATCCGTTTAATCTAGGCTATGTGATACGTTCTTTGTACAGTGCAGGATGTACGGGACTGATTTTAAGAAATAGAGACTGGTCTTTGGCGGAAAGTACTATTTTGAAATCCAGTGCAGGGGCTTTTGAATATCTGAATATTATCTTAAGTGATGATATTCCTTCTTTAATCAGAGAAGTGAAAAAAGAAGGGGTACATACCTATGCAGCAATGAGAAAAGATGCTGGTATTTACTGGGAGAAAGACTATACGCATCCATGTCTTATTGCTATAGGTGGGGAAATGAGAGGTCTTTCATCAAAAGTGCTTGAAGAAATTGAAGAAAATATCTATATTCCGTATGCCAATGATTTCAGGGCTGCACTAAATGCATCAGGTGCAGCAAATGTAATCGCTTTCGAGGCGTTTAGGCAAAGAAATACATTCTAATATCTGATTTGACATGATAATATGGAACGGGTAAGAGGAGGAAATCATGAAAGAAGCTTACTATTTTCACAACGATACAGTTATTTTGAATTATTCTAAAGTGTATGTGCGTAATTCTCATGAATTGATTGAGAGTGACGGATTTAATTCTTTCTTACATTATTATTGTAAGTACCTTGAGAAGTATCACTTTGATTTGCACGAATTCCTGTTTGTCGGACATGATTGTGAAGAATCTGTTCGTAAGGATATTCGCAAAGTTCTGAACTTATTGTGCGTATTGGATCTGCAAGAAATTGACCACCCATATGTTTCCAGACCGTTAGTATTGTTGGATGCTATTGAAGAAGGTTACCATTTCTGGCGTAGTATGCAGAGATATTCTGTATTGTATACACATAATGAAGACGGTTTCCAGATGCAGTCTTTTATCGATGCTGATGTAAGATTCAATAGTGTTGCCTTAAATTTCTACCGTACAATCCAGCAGAAAGTGCAGGGCAGAAACAATACTGTTTATCGTCAGTTACAGGCAGGTACCAATGCCTCCTTATTACTGCAGTATTATGAATGGAATACACCACTTGGCTATGAATCATTAAGCGGTATTCCTTTTATCAATGAAATCATGCTGAGAACACCTCTGATTTCTCATCCAAAATGCAATAAGCGTACCAATGTATTCAAAGACAGTGAATACAATCCTATGAAGGACTTTAAAAAGGGTACGGAAGAATGGGTATGTTTCCCTGCTAAAGTAGGTTCTATGCTGATCTACTGCTATTTCCACAGAGATTATGTGTCCAGTGCTGTGGCAACAGCGAACTTATTTGAACTTGCATCCAAAGAGGAAACAGTTTCCCGTAAACCGGATGCTATCATGTTATTTGGTAATCCTGACGGAAAAGATGATACTGTTTTCTATCATGATGAATCCAATGACATCTGGGTGGGAAAAGATTCTGCCAGCGATAAGATTGATTACTTCGGATATACAAAGAAGACAATTCTTACATTACATAATCTGGCTATGATCAACAGAGGATGGTTACCAATCCATGGTGCCATGGTGAATATTTACCTGAAAGACGGTACAAAGAAAGGTCTCATGTTTATGGGAGATTCTGGAGCAGGTAAATCTGAAACTATCGAAGCTTTATCTACATTAGCTTCTGATCTGATTGATTATCAGGAAACTGTATTTGATGATATGGGTACCATTCATCTGGATAAAGATGGAAATATCCGTGCACAGGGTACAGAAATCGGTGCTTTTGTAAGATTGGATGACCTGGATAAGGGTACTGCCTATAAAGACATGGATCGTTCCATTTTCTTCAATCCTGAAAAACCAAATGCACGTGTTGTACTTCCTGCTGCACCCTATACTGTTGTGACAGCAGACCATAAAGTGGATTGTTTCCTGTATGCCAATAACTATACAGACAAACGTGGTATGCACTTCTTTGAAGACAGAGAAGGTGCAGAAGAAGTCTTTGTACAGGGCAGAAGATTTGCCCTTGGCACAACACAGGAAAAGGGACTTTCCACAACTTTCTTCGCTAATCCTTTTGGACCTATGCAGCGTCAGGAAGAGTGCTCCAAACTGATTACAAAGATGTTTGATGCTTTATTTGCACAGGGTATTCCTGTTGGTGAAATCTATACATGTCTGGGTCTTCCGGATAAGGGAGATCACGGCATCGATAAAGCTGCTGAGGCATTACTTGATTTTGTGAAAAACGGAAAGAAATAATCTAAAAGGCTGTCAGTATATACTCTGACAGCCTTTTATTACGATTTTGGGAAAACAACCTTAAATGTACTTCCTTTATTGACTTCACTGGTGACACTGATTTTCCCATGGCAGAGACTGACTGCATGTTTGACGATGGACAGGCCAAGGCCAGTGCCACCGGTTTCTCTGGAGTGAGATTTATCTACTCTATAGAATCTTTCAAAGATTCTGTTGATAGATTCATGAGGAATGCCTATACCATTGTCTTCTACTAAGAGATAAGCATTCTGCTGGTCACAGTATGTTTTCATCTGAACAGTTCCGTTTTCGTTTGTATATTTAATGGCATTGTCCAGAAGATTGTAAGCAATTTCATACAACAGTCTTGAATTGCATCTGACAGGAGAGTCCTGTAAATCAATATGGATGGTAATCTGCTTCTTGTTTGCGGCAGTGTGAACAGCTTCATAGGCTTCGCGGGCAAGATCTTTAATCTGAATGGTGGTCTGTTCATCTGCTACATTGCCTTCATCCAGCTCGGAAAGACGAATGATATCATCAATTAAAGTTAACATTCTTGATGATTCAGAATGGATTTTCTGGAGGAATTTAGGTTCATCTTCTTTTTTGACCAGATGATTTTCCAATAATTCTGCAGATCCCATAATGGATTGCAGAGGAGTCTTTAATTCATGAGATACATTGGCGGTAAATTCACGTCTTGTCTGCTCAGCTTCATATTCTTCAGTAATGTCATAGACAAGAATACTTGCCCCTGTCTGTACTTTATGACTGGTAACAGGGTGACAGGAAATATGTAAAGTTCTATCAAGCAGATGCAGGACACAGTCACTGACATTTCCATGAAGTACTGATGCAATGGTGCTGGTGAATTTATCTTCTTTGGTAATAGCATAAATGGAAGAGACCGATGAAGTGTGGAATAAGTTTAATGCTGCTTCATTGATGGAAAGAATTTCTCCTTTTGGATTGATCAGAATCAACCCTTCACTGATGTTACCAATGACTGTCTGAAACTCTTTTTTCTTCTGATGCAATTGATTGAGCTGTTCTTCAATCTGGGAATTCTGTGTATCGATACGAATCAGAAGAGGCGTAATTTCTTCATAGGTTTTAGCATCCAGAGGATGATCAAGATCCAGCTGATTGATAGGACTTGCAATATCTCTGCTGAGTTTATTTGCCAGAAGAGAGGACAGAATAAAGGAACCAATCAGGATAATCAGAATAGGAGACATCATACGCAATGTTAATATGCCGATGGTATCATAGTCTCTGGATAAACGAAGAACACTGCCATCGTTTGCTTTGATTGCATAATAGATGGTCTTTTGGGCAATGGTATCTGAAAGACGAATTGAAGTACCTTCACCATCTGCAAGTGCCTGCTGTACTTCTTCTCTTTCCAGATGATTTTCCATTTTTGAAGCATCTGCTTCAGAATCATACAGTACTGTTCCGTCGGTGTTAATCCATGTTAAACGAAATTGAGAATCTTTGTGGATGTTCTGCAGGAAATCTTTGGAATCTGTTTCCAGTCCTGCAAGAGCAATCTGTGCTTCGGATTTCAGGCGGTCCTGTTCAAGAGAAATAAAGTGATTGTGCAGGGTGAAAATGATAGCTGCCATGGATACTGCCAATACAATAGCCATGTATTTGCATACATACTGAAATATTTTTTTTCTCATAATGCTTCTTTATATCGATATCCTACTCCTCGTACGGTATCGATATGTGCTCCTTCCTCCTGTAATTTTTGTCTCAGGGTACGTATATGCACATCTACGGTTCTTGTTTCGGTAGTATATTCTTCTTCCCAGACTTTAGATAACAGCTGATCTCTTGTAAAGACAATACCTGGGCGTGACATCAGAAGGGCGAGTACTTCATATTCTTTCAGCGTCAGATCAATCATTTTACCGTTAACTGTCACTTCATGTTTTCCGTGGTCGATGCGAATGCCATTATGTTCCAGAACATTGCTCTTTGGTTTTTGTGTTCTGCGTAATACGGCACGCACTCTGGATACCATTTCCATCATGCCGAATGGTTTTGCAAGATAATCATCTGCTCCTGTATCCAGCCCTTTGACCTTGTCATATTCTGTGCCTTTTGCAGAAGCAAGGATTACAGGAATCTCCTTTGAGGAAATGTCTTTCTTTAATTGTCTTAAGACTTCTGTTCCTTCCATATCCGGCAACATGATATCTAAAATTACCAGTTCCGGTTTTTCTTTTTGCAGAGCTTTGAAAAAGTCACCTGCAGTTTCAAATCCTCTTGCTTCAAATCCTGTACTTTGAAGGGTATAGATTTCTATTTCACGGATACTGCTGTCATCTTCTACACAATAAATCATGAATTTCACCTCAACTTTACATAGATATAGTATAAACTCTATGTAAATTAGGAAATTGTTAATTGTTAAATCTGTGTAAAATATTGAAAGTACTTGAAAAAAAACAATTAAAATACATAATTGTGAAAGGAAAGTGAGGCAGGTATGGAAAGAATCACTTCATTACAGAATGCAAAAGTAAAAAAATGGGCAAGCTTGCACCAGAAAAAAGAAAGAGATAAAACAGGTACTTTCTTGATAGAAGGGGAACATCTTCTGCAGGAAGCTGTCAGAGAAAATGTTCTGGATACGATTATTACAGATACGCAGCCTCCATTCTATTTTGAAAATGTAATCTATGTTACAGGTGACATTATGAAAAAATTATCTTCAAGTGTGTCCGGTACACATTGGATAGGTGTGGCACATAAACCAGATACAAAGGTGAACTTAAAGGGAAGAGTACTTCTTCTTGACGGGGTACAGGATCCTGGAAATCTTGGAACCCTGATACGTACGGCGGTATCTTTTTCTTATGATGCCGTGTATTGTTCCAAAGATACGGTGGATCTGTATAATGAGAAAACCATTCGCTCTACACAGGGAGCATTTCTGCATATTCCAGTCATCTATACGGATCTGCATCAGGTGATAGAGAGTCTTCATGCACAGGATTTTACTGTGTATGCAACTTCCTTGCATGAGGCAAAGGGCATGCAATCCATCACGCCAAAAGAAAAAATGGCTTTCATTCTTGGAAATGAAGGCCAGGGTGTTTCTTCCGGCAGTTTAAAAGACAGCGATGAACATCTGTTTATAGAAATGGATGGCTTTGAAAGTCTGAATGTGGCAGTGGCTGGCGGTATTGTAATGTACCATTACCACATCTGAAAATGGCCATATGTGAACCTTTTTTCGTTTTCAACTACAGGAATTTCTTTAAGGGTCATATTCTCTACGAGAATAAAACGATTCCCTTCCTGTACTTTCTTAAAAAAGATATCCAGATCTTTTTCCTCTCCCTGGACAAAGATTTCTACCATTCCGTTTTCAAGATTGGTAACAGAACCGGTCAGTCCGTATGTTTGTGCAAGCATCATGCAGAAACTTCTGAACCCTACACCTTGCACTCTTCCTTCTACCATCACATGATATCTTTTCATAATTAGTATTCTCCTATGTATTTTGTATTATACCCTAACAGAAAGGAAACAGCCTATGATAAATATATTATTGAATCACCCGAACTTTGACGAAGCATGGGGTTACAGTGAAATGGAGCCATATATTCATAAAGAGGATGAAGTGCTTGTACTGGCATTTTATGATGACTCGGGATACAGCTCTGATATGGAAGTCTTTGAAGATTCTTTTAGCAAAGGGCAGAAGATGTATGAAGAAATTGTAAGACCCTTCAGAATGTTTGGCCTGAAAGATACACAGATTCATGTGGTCAATTATTTTGATGCCTCAAAGCAGGAGGTTTTACATCAGATTGAAAAAGCAGACATTATTTATATTGTTGGCCGATTTGCAGACTGGATTATGCAAAGACTGGAAGATCTGGATATCAAAAATGCCATTGCCCGGTTTGACGGAGTAATGATAGGTGTAATTGCCGGTGGTCAGGTCATGCTGGATCAGTATGAAGCTTATGATGAAAAAAGAGAAGGACTTCACAGACTGGAGGGATTCAACTTGTCTTTGGACTATGCGCAGGATACTGAACATCTTTCCAGAATTCTGGATTCTCTTGAAGTAGAGGAAAAACCTGTAGTCTGTATGAAAGATAAAGGCGGTATGATTGTTGATGAAGGATATTTCACTTTACTGGGAGATGCTTTTGTCATTACTGAAAATGAACTGGAAGATGTTTATGCGGCATATGAAGATGCCAAAAATGAGAATTATTGGTGATTTCTTTGGAAAATAATGCTACAATCGTGTCTGTAAAGCGATAAAGGAAAGATAAGTACTTGCAAAGAGGACAACCAAGAGAGGAATCAGAAAGGCTGCAATGATTCTGTTGAAATCGTAAGGAAATTCACTTTCCCAGTGAGATTAATCCTCTCCGGAAATATCCCCGTTACGGATAAATCAAGGTGCGTATATACATAGTATACGAATCAGGATGGTACCGCGTTATTTCAGCGTTCCTGTGTATGGGAACGCTTTTTTAATTTTAATTTAGGAGGAAGTATGGAAATCAGTACCGTAAAACAAGAAGCACTGGATAAGATTGCAAGTGCTTCAAGTACACAAGAATTACAGGATATTCGTATTGCGTACTTAGGAAAAAAAGGCAGTATTCAGGCTTTAATGGCAGAGATGAAGAATCTTCCAAAAGAAGAAAAACCTGTCTTTGGACAGCAGGTCAATGCTGTGAAACAGGAAGTAACAGTAGCTCTTTCTGAAAAAATGGAAGAATTAAAGAAAGCAGAACTTGCTGAAAGTCTTAAGAAAGAAAAGATTGATATCACACTTGAAGGTGACAAAATGGAAAGAGGAACAGTGCATCCTCTGACTATGATTCAGCAGGAACTGGAAGATCTTTTTATCGGTATGGGCTATAAAGTGGCTGAAGGACCGGAAGTGGAACTGGACTATTACAACTTTGAACTGGCCAATCTTCCAAAAGATCACCCTGCAAGAGATATGCAGGATACTTTCTACATAGATCCAAATACTTTGCTGAGAACACATACCACTGCCATGCAGATGAGAGAACTGGAAAAAGCAAAAGGACAGTTGCCAATCAAACTGATTTGTCCTGGTAAGGTATACAGACGTGACGATGATGACGCAACACATTCACATCAGTTCATGCAGTGTGAAGGTCTTGTGGTAGGAGAACATATTACACTTGCAGATCTGAAGGGAACTCTGGAATTTATGGCGGATGCCATGTTCGGAAGCGGTCGTAAGGTACGTTTCCGTCCATCCTATTTCCCATTTACTGAACCATCTGTAGAAGTTGACGTTTCCTGTCCTTTCTGTAACGGAAAAGGATGTAACGTATGCAAGGGCTCAGGATGGATTGAAATTCTTGGTGCAGGCATGGTACATCCTCATGTACTGGAAATGAATGGATTTGACCCTGAAAAATGTTCCGGATTTGCTTTTGGTGTAGGTCTTGAACGTGTGGCTATGTTGAAATACGGTATTGACGATATCCGTAATTTCTATACTAACGATATTCGATTCTTAAAGAATTTCGATCGTTTTGACTGATTAAGGGAGTACGGAAATATGAAATTAAGTTATAAATGGTTAAGTGAATATGTAGATCTTAACGGGGTGACACCTCAGGAACTGGCAGACAAGATGACCACTGCTGGATTGGAAGTGGAAGGCATCGAACCAATGGCACAGGGTACAGGTCTTGTGATTGGTGAAGTTATGGAATGTGAAGATATTCCGGATACACACCTGCACAATACTGTGACACGTGTTGGGGACAGACCGGAAGATTACTATAAGATTGTTTGCGGTGCGCCAAACTGTCGTAAAGGTTTGAAAGTTATTGCAGCTCTTCCTGGAGCAGAACTTCCTGGTGGTAAAATCACTGCAAAACCCCTGCATGGATATGAATCTAACGGTATGCTGTGTGCTTTGTTTGAACTGGGAGTAAGTAAAAAGATTCTGGATCAGAAACAGATTGATGGTATTGAAGAATTGCCTGCAGACGCACCGGTTGGTGAAACAGATGTCTTAGGATATCTGGGCCTGGATGATACAATTCTCGATGTATCTTTAACACCAAACAGAGCAGATTGTTCCGCAATGTGGAACATGGCAAAAGAAGTAGGTGCTATTTTAAATCGTGAAGTAAAATGGCCTCAGGTGGAAGGTAAAGCAGATGAAGGTACACCTACAGACTTCACCATTGATTCAAAAACAGAAAAATGTCCTGTATATTACGGAAAAGTAATTAACCATGTGAAGGTTATGGAATCTCCTGCGTGGTTAAAACAGTATTTACAGGCTGCAGGAATGAATTCCATCAATAACGTTGTAGATATCAGTAACTTTGTCATGCTGGAAACAGGGCAGCCATTACACTATTATGATCTTTCCAAACTGAAGAAACATGAAATAACAGTTGTGGATGACAGAACAATGAAGATGACAGCTCTGGATGGTGTGGAATTTGAAATTGAAAACGGAGATATTCTGATTACTACTGATGGAGAAGCTACAGGTATTGCAGGTATCATGGGGGGAGAAGAATCCATGATTGATGAAAATACGACATCTATCTTCATTGAAGCTGCTCATTTTGATGCAGTATCTATCCGTAAGACAAGTATTCGTCTGAATTTGATTACAGAAGCTGCTCAAAGATTTACAAAAGGTCTGGAACCTTTAGGAATGCAGAAAGCCATGGATCGTTCTGTGGACTTACTACAAAGATATGCTGAAGCTGATGACATGGAACAGACAGTTGTGTATGGAGATAACAGCTATACTGAAAAGACAATCGTAGAAACTCTGACACATTGTAATGATTTGTTAGGTACAAACTTTACCATGGAACAGGTGGACGATGTATTGACAAGACTGGATTTCAAACCGGAAGTAAACGGAGATGCTCTGACATGTCATATTCCATCTTACAGAGTGGATATGGAAGGGCAGGCAGATGTGGACGAAGAAATCATCAGAATGTTAGGTTATGATGATTTATCCAGTACACTGCCTCAGATGAAAGCTACTGTAGGTAAATTATCCAGAGCACAGGCTATCAGAAGAGATTTGAGAGATATCCTGAGTGGATTCAATCTGCATGAAATCGTTACGTATACATTGGTATCCGATACTTTTGAAAATGACAGTGTCTTAAAAACGGGTGAGACGATTCCTCTTGCCATGCCTATGAGTGAAGCCAGAAAGAATATTCGTACAAGTCTTATGAACAGTGTACTGGAATGTGTCAGCTACAATGAAGCACATGGTTCTTTAAACAATAACTTCTATGAAATTTCTCATGTCTATGCAAAGGGCATGGAGCAGGAACGTCTTGCAATCGTATTAGATGGCAAACTTGTGGAAGATAAATTACATAAACAGGATCATGCAGTTGATTTCTATACAATGAAAGGAATACTGCTCACATGGCTGGAAAGAAACGGATTTGCAAGAGGCAGGGTGCGTATTACTGAAAATACAGTGGATACTGAACATTTTCATCCATATCGTTCCGCAGTAATTGCACTGGATGGCAAACAGTTAGGTGTTTTCGGAGAAGTACATCCATCTTTTGCAGCAAAGTTTGATCTGAAATCTGTCATCTATGCAGAAATAATTCTGGATACTGTCATCCATTCCACAGGCGGAAGATTGCGTTTTGAACCTCTGGATAAGTATCCAAGTGTATCTCGTGATATTGCCCTTGTTGTAGATAAGGAAGTGACAGCTGCTCAGTTATTGACAGTAGTTACAAAGAATTCCAAAAAAATTGTAAAGAATGCTGACATCTTTGACGTGTATGAAGGAGAACATGTTGAGGAAGGTAAAAAATCTGTGGCTTTGCATATTGTATATCAGGCAAAAGACAGAACATTAAAAGAAGAAGATATTGCTCCGGTACATGAGAATATCCTCAAACAGTTCAAAGAACGTCTGAATGCAGAATTAAGAGCATAATAAAAATGGTTGATGGGTTTATCTCATTAACCATTTTTTTATGCAGCAGACAATGATGGAAAGTACGGATATACCGATACAGATTTTTCTTAAAGGTGTGGAAGTGAAAGTACATGTATATGTACCTGCAGTTGCCTGTATCTGTACTAATCCTTCTTTGCTTTTTGTTACAGGGATCTCTTTGTCGTCTTTATACACGTGATAGCCTTTGTAATATGTTTTGGGTAAGAGCAGGGTCTGGCTATCGGATAATGTAAAGGAGAAACTGTTGTAGTCATAGACAGGATAAGCAACTGTCTGATAGTTCTTATCCATAACCGTATTGGTAATCGTACGATAATCTGCAGAAGGAAGTGGCAGATAATCTCCTCCGGCAAGTTCTACTCTTTTATAAGTGGCAGAATAATACGGATCACAAAGTTTTCCTTCCAGAACATCTGACCAGTCCATAGAGGAAGTCAGGCCGAATGTTCTTTGAGTAACAGGCAGAACATGATAGACACCTTCTGAAAGTAATGCAATGGAAATAATCACGGGAACATATCTTTTTTTGGATAGTTTTGATACTGAAATACAGGAGGGGATACATAACATAATCATAGATATCTGCAGAAGTCTCCATGGAAACTGCAATATTCTGAAACAGGAAAGGTATTGCCATGGAATCAGTGTACATGGTAATACCATACACACATATCCGATTATTAAAGAGGTGATTACAAAACGGTTCTTCTTTTTTTCAAGACAATACAGTAATGGTACAAATGTCAGAAAGTAACCAATATTGACAATCATCTGTTTTTCATGTTTCAGAGTGTTATCTGAATATCCGAAGATGGTTGTGTTGGCAAAATATTTCCATAATGGCAATGCCCCTTTTGCAAGGTCGGAACTGGAGGCATAATAGTTTAAATAATACGTTTCTTCGTGAAGCTGCTCCAGCATAGGAATAGAGAAAAAAGCGGTAAAAAGAAAGGCAAGAAAGGAAGCTTTGAGAAAGGAGATGCAGGCTTCCTTTTTCTGCAGGTTACAAAGGAAAAATACAATGCACAGTACTACAGCCAGCAGGAAGGTGAGATTGTGTGTTAATACAAGACAGCTCAATCCTGCAATAATCAGACCGTAATGACGGGTATCTTCTTCATAAAAAAGAATATACAGGCCTTCCAGAAGAGCCGGAAGGAACACCATTGCCTGTACTTCTCCAAGAGCACCACGTACATATACATCAGTGACATGGTAATTGGCAAATGTATAGGCAAAACAGGCAAGAGTACCTGCTGTAAAAGAGACAGAGATACGATATACAAGACATTGTATGGTATAGGCTGCTAAGAAAGTCTCTGTAAAAATCAGTATCTTGTAACAGATGGATAAAGGGACATGAGCTATGTAGAGCAATGCCGGTGGATATAGAAAAATATCACAGTAAAATAAAGGACTGGTATAGCCAAACATGCCGTTTTTTTCTGGATAAACAGCTGGTAAATAGTCTCCATGCTGAATGGCTTTGGCAAGACCTTCAATTCTTGAAAGATGAAAGAAGGTATCATGTTCTACAGGTAACAGATCTTTTACAAAGTAGGGGATACAGAAAATACAGGCAGTTATCAGGGCGATAAGTATAAAATACGGATGTTTGTGTTTTATCCGAAATACCATGTTGGGAACCACTCCAGAAATTTGATATAGGCTTTGGTTGTGCCATGTCCTGCAGTAACAGGCAGAAACAGGATAAACAGAAGAATATAGGCAGTTTCAAAGATATACAGCCATTTTGTCTTCTGAGGATATTTCTGTAACAGATGCTGAAACATATAGACAATGGCAAAGATGGTAAAAATACTTGTAGGATAGAAATGATAAGAGAATACACATCTGTCCACAAGCATCCATGGACCAAGGGCTGTTATGTAGCCGATAAGTATCCACCATGCATGGCTGTCCTTGTGCTTTATACAGGAATACAGTGTAAAAAGAACTGCAGGCAATCCGAACCATGTCAGTAAAGGGTTGGAAAAACAGGCTATGGAATAGGAAACACCTGTTTCATGAATATTTCCATAATACCAGATAGGACGGATATCCAGTAACCACATGTACCATGTGGATTCATAAGGGTGTGTGGCGTTGAGACTGGAATGATAATTGAACATATACATATTCTGTTTCCAGACATTGGCAACTGACCATGTATCATTTCTCCAGACATGGTCAGGAAGATAAGACAGCCAGTAGATAACAGCAGGAATAAAGATAAAGAAGATAAAACAGCATCCGATGGTTATCCAGAAATATGAAGGGAATTTTGAAGTAATATCTGTAATATTTTCTTTTTTTGCCTGCAGATATTCATAATATCTTTTGCATAAATTTGTAAACAGCATGATGGCGAGTCCTACAGCAGAATAACAGGCAGTCCATTTTGTGCTGATAGCAATGCCCATGGTAATACCACATATACATAACAGTTTTAATGTCTTTTTGAGTGGGGTGGTATAAAAGCTTGTCTGGTAATATCTCAGCATCCAGTAAAACATCCACAGGATAAAGAGGATGCTGTATGGTTCCAGAGTGGCTATACGGCTTGTGGTCAGGTGCATGAAATCTGCAGCACAAAGTATGGCGGCAAGCGTGGATAATCGGGTAGAAGAAAATACTCTTTTGGCAAGAATGTATACCAGTACAACAATACCAATACTGCATAATGCACCGGGAAGTCTGTAAATAAAAGGGGAGAAACCAAACAAATTGATAAACAGTGCCATGATATTTGTGCCGGTTAAAGGATGTACAGTGGCGTACATTGCCTGGCCATCTGCAATTTCCTTGGCATTTCTTGGGTGATAGATCTCATCAAAGTATCCCTGTTCCTGATAAGTTGGGTGTATTGCAATTTTATCCTGTTCGTCGATGACAACAGAAGCAGGATATTTGGAATCGGCATACGCATCTTCATAGACCTGTACAGGCAGAATACTGTCATTATGTATGAAGGCAATCTCTGTAAGGGTATTTAAGGCATTAGTGGAAGTGATGCGTATATATTTATAGATATACGTTCCCTGAAGTATCTGATAGTAATAAATATTCCCTTTATCCAGAGTGCTGATGGTATTCCAGTTTTCAAGATCGTTGGAACCCTCTAATATCATTCCTTCAGTACCAAGCTGATAGCCAGAAGAAAGTGCGTTATTATCTCCTTCTTCATATAACAGGTTGATCTGTTCAAAGGCAGTACTTTCTGTCAGCTCCAATATAAAGGACTGATTTACAGTTTCTGGCTGCCATGTGGTAACAGGAAAAGATGTTGTCCCAAGATTCCATAATGAAACAAGAGCGTAGAGACTGGTGATGCAAAGAAGAGAAAAGACATCCTTTTTTGTATAGGTGACGCCATTCTTTTTCCAGGTAAAATCTTTCAGAAAGTGAAACAGTAAACAAAAAATGACAAGCAGTACCGCAGAGGCTGTCAGTAAAGGCAATAATTCTTCGTTGGCAAACAATAATAAGCTTAGTTTTTTCATATGTATGATTATACAAGCAAGTGGAAAAGATGTCTTAAAAAATAATTAGCACTCCTATTGACAGAGTGACAGATAGCGCTATAATAACCAGTGTTAGCAAACATAGCACATGAGTGCTAAGTGTTCAGGAGGTTACTATGATTAAACCATTACAAGATTATGTATTATTGGAAATAGTAAAAGAAGAAGAAAAAACTCAGAGTGGTATTATTCTGACTACCAAAGAAGCAAAAGAAGAACCTAGTCACGGTATTGTTGTGGCAGTTGGTCCTGGTAAAGTTGTAGACGGAACTCTTGTCCCGGTAGATCTGACATCTGGGCAGAAAGTTATTTATAAAAAGTATTCCGGAACAGAAGTAAAGGAAGATAAGAAAGATTATCTTCTGATTAAAGCAGAAGATATTCTGGCAGTGATTGAATAATAAATTGGAGGTAAATTCAAATGGCAAAGGAAATTAAATATGCAAAAGATGCAAGACAGAAGATGCTGGATGGTGTGAATGCTCTTGCTGATGCGGTAAAAGTAACATTAGGTCCTAAAGGAAGAAATGTAGTTCTTGAAAAGAGCTATGGTTCTCCGGTTATCACCAATGATGGTGTAACTATCGCCAAGGAAATTGAACTTGAAGACAAGTTTGAAAATATGGGTGCCAAGTTAGTCTATGAAGCTGCAAATAATACAAACGATATTGCAGGTGACGGTACAACAACAGCTACTATCCTGACACAGTCCATGATTACAAATGGTTTAAAGGCAGTAGATAAAGGTGCTAATCCTGTGTTAATGAGAGAAGGTATGGAAAAAGCAGCCAAGGCTATTTCTGAAGAACTGTTAAAGGTATCTCATCAGGTGGAAACAAATGATGATGTTAAGAATATCGCCACTGTTTCCAGCGGCAATGAAGAAATTGGTAAGATTATTGCCGAAGCTATGGAAAAAGTTGGTAAAGACGGTGTCATCAATGTGGATGAGTCCAAGTCTTTTGAAACAAATCTGGAAATGACTGAAGGTATGCAGTATGACAAGGGCTACATTTCTCCTTACATGGTAACTGATCGTGAAAAGATGGAAGTAGAAATGGATAATCCTCTGATTATGGTAACTGACCAGAAGATCAATACTATTCAGGATATCCTGCCTGTGCTGGAATCTGTAGTGCAGAAGAACCGTTCTTTATTAATTATTGCGGATGATTTTGATAACGAAGTAGTCAGCACATTGATTCTTAATAAACTGAGAGGTACTTTCAATGTTGTTGCAACAAAGGCTCCTGGATTTGGCGATAATGCAAAGAACCAGTTAGGGGATATTGCAGTTATGACAGGTGCAAAAGTGTATGCGAAAGATCTTTCTATGAACCTGGCAGATATGACTATCAATGATCTTGGTTCTGCAAAGAAGGTTGTTGTTGGCAAAGACAAGACAACGATTATTGATGGTAATGGTGATAAGGCACTTGTTGAAGAAAGAGTTGCTGAAATTAAGACTACTATTGAAAATACAACAAGCGATTATGATAAGAAGAAACTGCAGGAAAGACTTGGCAAACTGACTAACGGTGTTGCCTTAATCAAAGTTGGTGCTACAACTGAAACAGAACTGAAAGATAAGAAATTACGTATTGAAGATGCACTGAATGCTACTAAGGCTGCTGTTAGTGAAGGTGTAGTAACTGGTGGTGGTCTTGCATTACTGATGGCTTATAAAGCTGTTAAACCAACTCTGAAATCTGATATTGTAGATGAACAAAGAGGTATCAACGTTGTACTTGAAGCGTTAAAGATGCCAATCATGCAGATTGCAGAAAATGCAGGATTTGACGGTAATGAAATTCTTGAAAAGCAGCTGGTTGCTGAAACAAATGTTGGATTCAATGCCAAGACAGGTGAATGGGTAGATATGTTCAAGTCAGGTATTATTGATCCTACTAAAGTTACAAGAACTGCCTTGCTGAATGCTGCAAGTATTTCCGGCTTATTCATCACTACAGAAGCTGCTGTTGCAGATATTCCAGAAAAGGAAGCTCCTGCAGCTGCTGCAATGCCTCAGTATTAAGATTGAGTTTTCGGGAAACCCAGGGGGGTTTCCTTTTTTTATGAATAATTGTAAAATGTTGATTGGTTTTGAAAAGGAGAACAGATGGTGAGTGGAATACAGGTATTGTGTATTGCCCTTGTAATGAGCTTTTTATGCGAAGGTACAGGTAATGCATTACTTTCTATATGCGGCATGAAGAAAAAAGGATATGCGGCACCATATGGAATGGCATTGATTTTTGCAATGCTGGAAATTGTCTATATCCCTGCAACATGTCTGCATCTGAGCAGTGAATATTGTGCTGTAATGACATCAGGAGTGCTGCTTGTGGCAGCTGCAACAACTGTGAGATATTTTAAAGAGAGCATTTCTTCTTATCTTGAAAGAGATACCATAGCTGTTGTTTTGTCTTCTGTTTTATATCTTCTGATTATGCGTCATGCCCAAAGTACAGGTGCTGTTCAGATGCTGGATACCATGGTTGCTAACAGCTATGTACAGGCTGTAAATACAGGTGTAAATTTTCTGCAGGGATATACGGTACTTGGAGCAATGATGCTGAAAGTGACGAGTGCAGACGGTTTTGTAATCATCATGGGAACCTTTTATCATCTGCTGTTTGCACAGGTGTGTCTGGATATTATCCGAACATTTCAGCTTAAAAATCCATGGTTCGTGTTTACCCTTGTGTTGTATGCAGTGTTCTATACAGGGTTTAATGAGTGGCAGATTATTACTGCATTTTCAGGGGATAACTGGAGAATTCTATGTATAACCATCCTGTTATGGCATATTTATTGCGATGTGCAGAGTGAGAGTCCTTATGATAAAAGTAATTTTGCCTGCATTGCTATCTTGACAGCAGGTATGTTTGTTTCTGCGGGTTTTGCGACTATTTCTGCTTCAATGCTGTATTGTTATTTAGCATGGCAGTTAAAAAACAGAAAGGTGCGTTCTCTGCGGTATTTTCTCTATATGTTATTGCCCCAGGTGGTGTACTGCAGTTTGCTTATAGCAAGGAAAAATATAGCTGCAGGTATTGTTGTTATGGCTGTATATGTTTGTTTCCTTATCTTTAAATCAAAAAAACAGATGCGCAGAGTACTTGCCAGAGCTGAGGACGCTTTATTTGACCATGCCGTAGAGATATTCTACATAGGTATTCCCGTACTGACATGTATCATTACATTATTGTTATGGGTATTTCAGCCTGTCAGACAGATTCCGTATTCTCTGTATGCACAGTTTTTAAAAATGGAACCAGTCAGAAGCTATCTGTTCCTGGATCATTCTCTTTTGACAATTATCCTGGATATTTTCAGATGGTGCGGATTGTTTATCTTTATTTACTTTGGTAAAAAGAAAGAAGAAAATCAGCTAAGAAGTATGCTGTTTCTGATGGTTGTCTTCTTTCTGAATCCATTATGTATGGGAACTGTCGCAAGAGTGATAGGCTTTGATGAGTATGCCTTCATCTTTGAGACAGTGTTTAATCCTTTTACAGATTTACTGTTATTTATAGCTGTTTACAGAATGTTTGAGTGGCAGAGTATCGGTCAGTGGGTGCTTGAAATTTTCCTTGTGGCTGCTGTACTGATAGGTCATGTCAGTTCTTTTACGAATTATCCGTTTGGATTATATGAAAATCTGATTCCGTCCGGACATATAGAAGAAGGAAATTGATATCTATGAATGTATATGATTTTGATAAAACGATTTTTAAAATTGACTCTACAGCAGGTCTGGTGAAATATCTGTTTGTGCATGAACCCAAGACTTTATTATCCATTCCAAGAACAATGGTGTTTGGAATCGGGTATGGATTGCACATAGTTAAGAAACTGACATTTAAAACAAATCTGTACCATATGTTTACTTTTGTAAAAGATATGGATGCAGTGGTGGATGCCTATGTGGAAGATAGTATGAAGTATGTGCAGAAATGGTATTTAGAACAGCAGAAAGCAGATGATGTTATTATTTCTGCAAGTCCGGAATTTTTGATTAAACGTTTTGCAAAGAAACTGGGCGTGCAGTATGTGATGGCTTCTAAAGTTGATCCCAGCAGTGGCGCTTATGATGGGCTGAACTGCCATGGTAAAGAAAAGGTGACAAGATTTTATTCCATGTTTCCGGAAGGTCATGTGGATGGATTCTGGTCTGATTCTCTTACAGATACTCCTTTAGCCATCATAGCAGATCGTGCTTATCTGGTAAAAGGGGATAAGATGACAAAATGGCCGGAAGAAGCTATGGAGAAAGAAGGTAAAAGCAGATGAAAACATATGATGTAGTTATTATTGGTGGCGGTATTGGAGGGTTGATGTGCGCATACAGACTGTCTGAAGAAAACCCTGCTCTTAAAATAGTTATTCTTGAAAGAGGCAAATCTCTTGAAGAAAGAAGCTGCCCTATATTAGCCGGTAAAGTGAATAAATGTGTCAAGTGCAATCCGTGCTCTATCATGGAAGGTATGGCAGGTGCCGGTGCTTTTTCTGATGGAAAATACAATATTACTACGGAATATGGAGGATGGCTTCCTCAGGTCATGGATGAAAAAGAAGTGATGAGTTATATCCGTATGGCGGATGATGTTCTTGTGAAATATGGGGCAGATAAGGAAGTGTACTATCCAGATAATGAGCTGAAGACATTATGTCTTCAGCATGATCTGCATATGCAGCAGGCTGAAGTCAAACATCTGGGAACGGATGCCAACTATGGTACGATGCTGAAACTTATTCATTCCATGGATGGAAAAGTGGAAATACAGACACAGGCTGAAGTAATTGAAGTGGAGAAAGACAGTCATGTAGTGACGTATATTCAAAACGGTACGGAATTACAGATCACAGGTAACAAAGTTGTTTTTGCCGTAGGAAGAATCGGGAACAGAATGTTCCAGGAGTGGTGTGTCAAACACAACATTCCTTGTACAAACAATCAGGTGGATGTCGGTGTAAGAGTGGAACTGCCTTATGAAGTCTGGAAACACTTTTCCTCCAAGATCTATGAACCTAAGATTTATTACAAAAACGGTAAATACAAAGATGTGACACGTATGTTCTGCTTTAATGAAAAAGGGCATGTGGTAACCGAGAATTCCGATGGGGTATTGACTGTCAACGGACACTCCTACAAAGAGGAATCCCGCAAATCTGAAAACAGTAACTTTGCTTTATTGTGTTCAACGAATTTTACTGAGCCGTTCAATGAACCTGTTGCCTATGCAAGAGATATAGCGGCACTTGCAAATAAGATTTCCGGTGGGTATGTCCTTGTTCAAAGACTGGGGGATTTAGAAGAAGGCAGACGTACTACAGCTTCACGTCTTGCTTCAGGAAGTGTAAGACCTACATTAAATGCGGTTCCTGGTGATCTTTCTTTGTGTATGCCTAAAAGACAGCTGGATAACATTGTGGAAACATTACATGCTTTGAATGCTGTGGCACCTGGAACAGCAAACTATGATACGTTACTGTATGGGGTGGAATGCAAGTATTACAGTGCAAGACCAAAAGCAAAAGATTTTGAGCTTGAAGGAACTACAGGTATTTATGCTTTGGGAGATGGGGCAGGGTTTACAAGATCTCTGGCTCAGGCTGCTGCTAATGGTCTGATTGTTGCGGATACAATACATGGTGTGTTATGCAAAAGTGGAAAATAAGAATTCTGACAGTTTTGCTTTGTACAGGCATGTGTTTTGTGAATACTCCTGTGATTGATGCAGAGGATTATTCAGACATCCAATACTGGACAAATCTTTGTACAAGTTCCAATGGTATTTCCAGCAGTGATAAAGATGCCTGTACTGGGTTTTATGAGTATATGAAAGGGCAGTCTTCTTCTTTGAAAGAAAATATTTCCGCTATTGATTCTCAAAGAGAAGAAATAGCCAATAATATTGAACAGTATGCTTTGATGATTAAAGATTATCAGTCTCAGATAGATGATCTGAAAGTGCAGATAGATGATCTGCAGGTTAAGATTGAAAATAAACAGCAGGAAATCGAACAAAAGCAGTCAGAGATTGAGGCATTGCGTACAAAGGTTAAGAAGCAGATTACAAATTCTCAGCCAAGTATGCGTATTCATAAAGAAATAGATATTCTGATGGGTGCCAGAACTTTTACCGATTTTATAAAAATTGCCAATGGATTGGCGGATATTACAGAATATAACGAAAGAAATCTGAAAACGCTGAATATATTACTGAATGCTCTGACGGAAGCAAAGGAAGAACTTGCAGGCAATCAGCAGGAATTACAGGTGAAACAGGAAGATGTACTTTCCAAACAATATGAAGCACAGATTATTGAGGAAGAGTATAAGAAACAATCTGCGGAACTTGCTGCTCAGCGTGCAAGTATAGTTTCCAATATATCTGAAATTCAGGAGACTATGAAGGCTATCAACCAGGCTCTTGGACAGGTGACAGCCTCTGAAGGATGGACATACCCTGTACCTGGAGTGAAAATGACACCTGGTGCCGGCACTTGGAATTATGCAGGTGGAGGAAGGCATTATGGAGAAGACTTTGGTTATGGTGTAAATTACGGATCCAGTTACGCTGTTGCAGCAGCTAACGGGGTTGTGTTAATAGCTAATGATGCTGGCTGCGGGTATGGCGGATTAGGTGATTATTGCCCTGTAGTAGGTGGAGGTAACGAAATCCTGTTACTGGTAATTGTCAATGGCAGTACTTATGGGGTGAAGTATTATCATCTGATGACAGGATCTTTCTCTGTAAAGACAGGACAGGTAGTCAATGCGGGTGATCGTCTAGCCCTTGTAGGTTCCAGCGGAAACTCTACAGGACCACATTGTCATATTTGTGTCTATTATCTTGGAGATGCGGCAAGTTTCTCCAGTATTGCACAGAACTGGAACGGAGATATGGCTATGAATACAGGCTGGAACACCTATTCTGAGAGAATCTGTGAAAATGGAGCGAGTGCTCCGTGTAAAGTGAGACCTGAGAGTGTATTTGGCACCGGATGGTAAAATCAAAGAAAAGCGATATACAGCTTTTCTTTTTTCATGTTTTAGGAATTTTTTTTAATGGTATAATAAAATTAACGGTTTATGAGGAGGAAAATATGGCGTCATTTCGAATGGAAAACGATGAAATCCAAGTGGAAATCGATGAACAGGCATCTGAGATTCATAGTCTGAAGAGTCTGAAGACACAGTTGGAATACATCTGGGACGGAAACCCGGAATATTGGAAGGGGAGAAATCCTACTTTATTTCCGATGGTAGGTAAAACCTGGGACGGTATTCTGCATATTCATGGTAAAGAGTATACAACCGGTAATCACGGTTTTTGCAGAAACAGCAAATTCACATGCATTGAACATTCTGACACAAAAGTAGTCATGGAACTGAAAGATAATGAAGAAACATTACAGCAGTATCCGTTTCAATTTACTATGCAGATTACATACACTATTACAGGAAGTTCTGTGCATATTGCCTATGCTATCAGAAATACTGGTGATACAGTCATGCCGTTTAACTTTGGGTTACATCCTGCGTTCAGATGTCCTTTGGAACAGGGAAAAGCACAGAAAGACTATAAGCTTCATTTTTCTTCACCGGAAACTTTTACATGGAATGATACCACTTTGACAAATGGTACCGAACTGGAGCTGAATGAAGAGGAACTGCAGAAGACAGTGATTATTCATCATCCAAACTCCACATCTGTTTCTCTGACAGATGGTACACATGGGGTAAAAGTAGATTTCAGTGGATATGAATGGCTGGCTTTCTGGAGCCCACATGCACCATTTGTGTGCATTGAGCCTTGGTATTCTCATACGGATTTTGAAAAAGTGGAAGTTCCGTTTGAACAAAGAGAAGGTACACAGTTCCTGGAACCTGAGGCTGTATTTAATGCTTCATATACGGTTAACCTGTTTTAAAAGAAAATAAGAGGAGGAAACATGTTTAACATTATCGTTTGCAATGATTACGACGAAGTAAGCTCTGAAGCTTTCAAAGTCATGAAAGAGGTTCTGAAAAAACCAAACCCTGTATTAGGCCTTGCTACAGGAAGCACACCTGTAGGACTTTACAAGAAAATGATCGCAGATCATAATTCTCAGGGTACATCCTACAAGAATACAATTACATTTAACCTGGATGAATATTTAGGACTCCCAAGAGATCACGAACAGTCTTATTACACATTTATGCATGAAAATCTGTTCAACTCTATCGATTGCCCTGAAGAAAACATTCACGTTCCTAACGGATCTGTTGAAGACGGAGAAGCAGAAGCTAAAGCATATGAAGATGCTTTAAAACAGCATGTAGTAGATATTCAGGTATTAGGTATCGGTTCTGACGGACATATCGCATTCAATGAACCAGGTACACCATTTACAAGCGAAACACATATTGCTGATCTTACAGACCAGACAATCAGTGACAACGCACGTTTCTTTGAAGGTGACAAGTCTCAGGTTCCTACACAGGCAATTACTCAGGGTCTTGCTTCCATTATGCGTGCCAAGAAGATTTTACTGATTGCTACAGGTGCAAATAAAGCTGATGCTGTTTATGGTATGATTAAGGGTGCCAAGAGCGAAGAATGTCCTGCTTCCATTCTGCAGGATCATGCAGATGTTACAGTTATCCTGGATAAGGATGCTGCTTCTAAAATTCAGTAAGCATATTCCTTTTCAAAAAGGGCCTTCTGGTGCATACTATGAGTACCAAGGAGGTAATCTATAATGAATTTAATTAATTCAGTAGAAGAATATGATGCATTGTTAAACAACAATGCCAGTGTATTTGTAGATTTCTATGCAGACTGGTGCGGACCTTGTAAAATGCTCGGACCGGTTGTAGAACAGGTGGCTAAGGAAAATACAGATGTTCAGTTTGCAAAAGTGAATATCGATTCCTTACCAGAAATAGCAGAAAGATA
>CAKVLT010000018.1 GCA_934757945.1 uncultured Bulleidia sp.
CGTATACGGAACCGTACGTACGGTGGTGTGAGAGGTCGGCATTTCTCATTTAAGAGAAATTCCTCCTACTCGATTGTCATACTGCAAATGGGATGGATAACATCAGAAGTACATAGTGTGGGGCTATGTACTTAATAAAGGATTTTTCTCAAGGAGGACAACATGGGTACAATACAAATAACAGGAAAAGCTGCAAGAAAGGCAGAATGCGATCTTCTGGAATACACATTGACTTTTTCAAGAACAAAAGGCTCGGTTTCACTTGCTGTAGAAGCTGTAGAAAAAGATATGGAAAAAATACTGGAGTCCTTAAAAGACTTTGGAATTGCAATAGAACACATTCATGTAGAAAAAGATGCTGTTGATGAAGGATTCAGTCAGAAAGATACAGCAGTATTTGAATGTGAAAGAAAAGTGAGATTTAGGATAAAGGGGGATAATGCTTTTACCAACAGAGTGATGGATATTTTGAAAAAGAATTAGATTTCAGCTCTTGTGGATACAAATTACTACTGTTCTAAAGAACAGGAACTTAGAAAAGAATTATTAAAAGAAGCTCTGCTGGATTCGAAATCTAAAGCAGAACTTCTGGCTGATGCTAATCAACAGATATTGCAGGGGATTGAAAAAATAGAAGAAATCGGAATACACGAGGAGCCTTTGGATTTAATGTGTATCGGGCAGGCAAAGTATACGGAACGTAAATCTTTATCTGACCAGATGGAAAATAAAGAGCTAAATATTGAAGCGGAAATCCTGGTGACCTGGAATATTCAATAGGTAAAGCGATATCCCTGTACACCTTTGACATCCGACAGGATGATAAAAGCTTCAGGATCAATTCCCTGTACGGATTGTTTGACAGCATTCAGTTTTTGAATAGGGATGGCACAGAGGATTACTTCGGTATTCTGCTTTGTGTATCCCTGTTTTCCATCCAGCAAAGTGATGCCGACATCATTCACTGTTAAAAGTGCATGCTGAAGTTTTTCTGTCTGTTTTGAAATGATACATAATTGTACAAGGGAAGTGCCTTTCAATAAGATTTTATGCAGTACGACAGTACTTACAAAGATAGCACAGATACCATAGAGTACTTCTTCTTTTGTGTGAAATGGCACCTGTAATGCCAAAACACAGATATCCACACCATTGACCGCATAAGACAGCGGAACTGGTGTTTTTTTATGGAGAAGTAATGCAAGAATGTCCAATCCTCCGCTGCTTCCGTCATTGCTTAATATCAGCCCTGCACCGGTACCTAGTAATGCACCTCCAACTATGCTTGCAAAAAAGATGTCATCCACCATAGGATGTAAAGCACTGCAGTCATTGAAGAAGGAAAAGGCTATTGGAAATACAATAGAAGACACAAGAGTTTTAAAGGCAAAGTCTTTTCCAAAACATACATAGCCTGTAATGAATAAAACAATGGTTAATCCATACACGTAGACATTTAAAGAAATCGGAAACAGGTTCTGCAAGACTGTGCATAATCCTGAAACCCCTCCAAGTAATACATGATGGTCTAAAAGAAATACGCTCAGACCAAAGGCGGTAAGAATATTACCAATAATGATTTTGATGACTTTCTGCATACATTCCTCCTCTTTTTACAAAAAAGAAGATATACTACTTTATACAGAAAGAATGTAGCAGAAACTACAAAATGGTGATTTGAATGACATCTTTGAATACACAATGGCTTCATGTGCTGGAATCTTACTCCATAGAGAAAGCTTTACCTGCTGATACAGCAATCTACAGAACCAATGAAAAAGCAGATGTGCTGTATATTGTAAAAAAGGGCAGAATACGTGTCTATGCCATTACCGGTAATGGAGAAGAAATCAATTATGAGGTTCTTGGAAAAGGAAAAATCTTTGGTGAAACCTGTCTTCTGGAGAAAGGAATTCGTCCTGTCAATGCTAGTACTGTTACGGAGACAGTGTTACTCATGCTTTCAAAAGAGAACTTTGCAAGCCTTGTACAGGAGTATCCTTCTTTAAGTATTCTGTTGATGAAGATGATGGCAGAATCCAACAATACGTTATGTGATGCTTTACGTATTCACAAAGAATACAACAGTTTTCAGAAAGTGGTGTATTTTCTTCTGAAACTAACAGAAGAAGAAGTTCCTGAAAACGATATACGTAATGGTATATTGCCATATACCCATCAGGATATCGCCAATAGTCTGCAGATGCACAGAGTAACCGTTTCAAAAGTTCTGGATACATTGCAGAACAAAGGATATATTCGCATGAAATATAAGTGTATACAGGTAGTGAAGAGAAAAGAAATGATGCAGGAATATCTTGCATGAAACAAATTTCATGAAAAATATCTGTAAAATATGTTGACATATGAAAACAATGAAATTAAACTACAGACAACTTCAGTGAACAGAAGAGTAGCTGTACAGGAACTTATAGCGAGTCAGAACAGAGTGGAAGTCTGATAAGGGAAGGTATAGTGAAGCGCATCTGCTAGAAGTCTTCATGAACTGTCAGTAGTGAAGAACGAATAACCTGCGTTAAAGGTAAGAGTGATCAGGTAGTCATACCTGGTAACCAGTGTGGTACCGCGATAACATGTCGTCTCTGGATATTTCGGAGATGACATTTTTTGTTTACCGGAGGTGAGTGCAATGCTTGAACGACGAAGATACAGAGATTATAGAGTACAGATTCAAAAAAGTTTAAAAAAGGACAAAGGAGAAAACGTATATGAAATTCACATTTAAACAATTAGGCATTGCTGCCATGGCATTAACACTTACAGCCTGTTCTTCAGGTACAGCTTCCACAGATACAACAGCCCCTTCCGCAGATTCGGATGCTTCAGCAGGCACATGGGTATATGACGGACCTGGCTATGATGCGTTATATGAAGATCTTGGAAAAGCGGATGTTGATCTTTCCAATGCGGATGGAAAATTAAAAGCGATTATTGATTCAGGTAAACTGGTTATGGCTACCTCTCCTGACTTTCCACCTGGTGAATTCGTAGATGAATTGACAGGGGATGTCAAAGGATCTGATGTCATGCTGGCACACTATATTGCTAACAGTCTTGGTGTTGAACTTGAAGTAGAAACAATGGACTTTAATGCTGTACTGACAGCTGTAGATACAGGTAAAGCAGATGTAGGTATTTCCGGTTTTGGGTATAAGGCAGACAGAGCAGAACAGTTTGAACTGTCTATTGGCTATGAAGCAAACTCTGCAGCTTCTCATCATACGCTTCTTGTAAGAACAGAGGATGCGGATAAATATAACAGCCTGGCAGATTTTGATGGTAAAAAGATTGATGCACAGGCAAACAGCTTACAGGAAATGTATGTGAATGATCAGATTGCCGATGCTGATTTAACACTTGTATCCACATTGGATCAGGCATTGCTGGAACTTCAGAGCGGTAAGGTTGATGCAGTGGCATTACCTTCCACAACAGCTAAAAACTATGCCGAAGCAAAGAGTACCGGTGGTATGTTTACAAGTGTTTACGAAACAAAGGGAATTGAATTTGATCTTTCTCAGTATAAGGAAACAGCAGGTAATGTTGTAGCCTGCAAGAAAGGTGAAACAAGTCTTATCAATGCCATTAATGAAATTATTCAGCAGATGATGGATAAAGGTCTGTATGCAGATATGTACTATGCTGCATGTGATGCTGCAGGGGTACAGCCAAGTTCTGAAGAATAATGAAACAAAACTAAGAAAGAGAGGGAACTATGAGCATTATTGATGTCTGGTTAGAGTATTATCCAATTTTCTTAAAAGGTGCTTTAGGCACACTGGAATTTGCGGCTATAGCAGTATTCTTTGGTACATTGATTGGTACATTCATTGCCATCATGCATTTATCAAAGTTTAAGATATTACAATGGATTGCAAAGATTTATACCACTGTACTCAGAGGTACACCATTATTAGTACAGATGTACATGGCATATTTCTTTATCCCAATGGCATTTCCGATATTGGATCTGCCTAAGGAAGTCTGTGTAGTACTTTCCATGGTACTTAACTCCAGTGCCTATGTTTCTGAAATTATCCGTGGAGGTATCTTATCTGTAGATAAAGGGCAGACAGAAGCCGCAAGATCTCTTGGAATGAGTGCTTCGCATTGTATGACAAAGATTGTTCTTCCACAGGCAGTCAGGGCCATCCTTCCATCTCTTGCCGGTGAATACATTGCCATGATCAAAGAGACTTCTCTTGCCGGCACATTCATGCTCTATGAACTGATGTTTACAAGAGTACTTCTTGCCAATAAATTCTTAATGTGGCAGCCATTATTCATCATTTCCGGTATGTATTTAGCAATGACATTAGTACTGACTGCTTTGGTCAGTCTGTTAGAAAAGAGGTTTAGTGAACGTGACTGAAAATAAGAAACCATTGATCGAAACAGTCGATCTGAAAAAGAACTTCGGTAAATTAGAAGTATTAAAAGGAATTAATGAAACTATTTATCAAGGTGAAGTCGTTTCCATCATCGGTCCTTCCGGAGGAGGGAAAAGTACATTCCTGCGTTGTTTGAATCTTCTGGAGGAACCTACTTCCGGTAAAGTAATTTTTGAAGGGGAGGAACTTGATGCTAAAAGTACAAACCTGGATAAACACAGACAGAAAATCGGTATGGTCTTCCAGCAGTTCAATGTCTTTCCTCATCTGACAGTTTTAAACAATATTACGATTACACCTATGCTTGAAAAAGGCGTTTCTAAAGAAGATGCGGAAAAAGAAGCCATGGAATTATTAAAACAGGTTGGTCTTGAAGATAAGGCACAGGAATATCCTCGTAAATTATCCGGGGGTCAGAAACAGCGTCTTGCCATAGTACGTGCTATGGCTATGCATCCGGATGTGATGCTGTTTGATGAACCAACCAGTGCACTTGATCCAGAAATGGTAAAAGGCGTATTATCTGTTATTCAGACTCTTGCCGAAAGCGGCATGACATGTGTGATTGTGACACATGAAATGGGATTTGCTAAAAAAGTCAGTGACAGAGTGTTCTTTATTGATGGTGGTATTATTGCTGAAAAAGGAACACCAGAAGAAGTTTTCGATCATCCGCAAAACCCACGTACCCAGGAATTTTTATCTCAGGTACTGTAAATAAGAAAGAAGGGAACCTATGAAAACAACATTTTCTTACGATCATTATTACAAATATGATGAAGTAAAAAACAATCTTGAATACTTTGCAGATACGTATCCAAATCTTGCAAAACTGGAAGTGAACTGTGTCAGTGAAGAAGGAAGAAACCAGTATGTTATCACTTTGACCAATACAAAAACAGGAGATGCTTTAAGCAAACCTGCACTGTATATTGATGGAAATATTCATGCCGGGGAAGTAACTTCCACCATGTGTGCCATGCATACTGTAGATTATCTTCTGACAAACTACGGTACAGATCCTGAAGTTACAAAACTTCTGGACACAAAAACTTTTTATGTTATTCCAAGAGTTTCTCCAGATGGAAGTGAGAAATACCTGACTTCTCCATATACCTTACGTTCTGCTCCACGTCCATATAATGCAGAAAAGGGCGGTATGGTATCAGAAGATCTTGATGATGACGGAGTCATTCGTATGATGCGTATTCCAACTCCTTATGGTGCATGGAAAATAGATGATAATGGAGATATGGTCTTCAGAGATCCAGGAGATACAGACGGTACTTTCTATGATATTTATCCTGAAGGGTATCTTGAGGCCTATGACGGAGATGAAAATCTGAAGGCTAAAAAAGCAGTATGGGGACTGGATTTCAACAGAAATTTCCCATTTGGATGGTTCCCTGATGCAAGACAGCCAGGTGCAGGTAAATATCCTTTAAGTAATGTGGAAAATAAAGCACTTGTTGATTTTGCACTTGCTCACAACAACATTGGCGGAGCTGCTATAGGTCATACAAGCGGTGGTCTCCTATTATATCCGCCTGGAACACGTCCTTCCACATCTGCTCCATCTCAGGATATCAAAGCATTTAAAGCTATTGCACAGATGGGTGTTGAAGAACTTGGATATGTTCCTATGAATATCTTCGATACTTTCATGAGTGATCAGGTGAATTATGATTCCGGTGCTTTTGATGACTGGTTCTATCAGTCTCAGGGTATTCCAGCCTATACGATGGAATTCTGGGATGTATCTTCCAAAGCAGGTAAACCACATGTATATAATGGTAAACCTGAAGATCCCTATGTTCAGCTTGAAAGGTTTAATGCCGTTATGAAATGGGTAAAACAGAATGCCCCTCAGTATTACAGTGACTGGAAATCTTATGAACATCCAGCCTTTGGTACAGTGGAAATCGGCGGGCTGAACTGTAAATTTACTATACAGAATCCACCTGAAGAGTATCTGCTTGCTGAATGTGAACATGATACAAAGTTTAATATTCGTTTTGCCAAAGCATTGCCACAGCTGACAGTGGATAATGTGACAAGTGAAAAAGTATCTGAGGATGTGTATAAGGTCAGCGCAGTTATTGGTAACCTTGGCTATCTTCCTACTCATCTTACAGATGAGGCAATCAATTTACATACTGCTGTTGAAGTAGAAGCAAGCATTGATAAAGAAGTGGTAGAAGGACATGCAGTAAAGAAAATCGGACATCTTTCCGGTTATTCCCGTACTGCGACAGGTGCTATTTACGGAAATCTGACTACCTATGCCTCTGCAAAAGCAAAGAATAAAGTCACCTGGATTATCAAGGCGCATCAGGGTGAAACTGTCACAGTCAGTGCGTCACAGGAAAAATCAGGTAGCTGTACAGCAACAATTACTCTATAAACAGATGGATTTCCATCTGTTTTTTTACTATGATGTATGCATGAAATATGCAGAATGGTACGCACACTTAACTGAAAATTTACGTACACCGGAAAAGATACATTGTATACAGGTGCTGGATAAAGTGCTGACAGGAACCATGTATGCGGTATATCCTGCATTGCTTGTCTATGTGTATCTGTATCATAAGGTGTTGCTTGTAAAGGAAATAAGTATTCCTGCGGCTTCTTTTCTTCTTGTATCGTTGTTCAGAAAACTGTACAATCGTCCAAGACCCTATGAAAGCGGCATACTTCCCCTGATTACAAAAGATACCCGAGGGCAATCTATGCCCAGCAGACATATTTTTTCTTCTGCAGTGATTTCCATGGGTGTACTTGCAGTAAATGTTCCTTTTGGAGGAATATGCTGGGTGATTACGATTTTAAATGCTGTGGTCAGAGTGGTTAGCGGTGTGCATTATCCAAGTGACGTTACAGCAGGGATACTTATCGGCTTTTTAGCCGGTCTTTGTATTATGTTTTAGAAGGGCAATCCTTCTTTTTTTGTAGGAATAAAAAAACCAGTACATGAAGGATGTACTGGCAGTAAACTACCATAATCTATGAATTACCATATTGCCATTAGTAATCCACCAGATAGGACATTCATAGATGCCCCAGCTTGGATCCATAGCATTGACCACATAACCATTACCGGCATAAATACCACAATGACCATACCAGGTAATAAGATCTCCCGGTTGTGCCTGATCATAAGAAACGACAGTACCACAGTTTTCCTGCTGGAAACTTGTTCGAGGAAGCCAGATGCCAAACTGACCGTAAACATATTGCGTGAATGCAGAACAGTCAATACCGTTATATGGGTCGGTTCCACCATATACATATGGATTTCCAAGGAACTGACGTGCATAATTGACAATTCTTCCACCGATAGTAGAGGTATCCACATCTACAGAGCTTCCACCACTGCTGGAACCACCTCCACCAGAAGAGCCACCACTATTGTTGTTATTGTTTTTGTTAGCTTCTTCTTCCTGACGGCGTAATTCTTCAAGACGAGCCTCCTCAGCTTTTCTTTTTGCTTCAGCAATGGCAGCCTGAATGGATTCCTGAGAGCTGTCTAATGCACTGGATAAGGATAAGGTTTCGGTTTGCTGCTGTTCCAAAGCATCATCCTGTTTTTCGTATTCCTGCTGGATGACCTGTGCTTCATACTGTTTGGCTAAGGCATCATCCTGCGTGGTTTTCAGATCTTCCTGATTTTTGGAAAGTTCTTCCTGATCTTTCTGTAATTCTGTAGTGATTGTAATCAGATCTGTCAGGTTTTTCTGAGATCTGTTCGTAATATCTGTAAGACCGGCATAGATTCTAAGAAAATCTGTGAAGGTTTTAGCACCCATGAGAATATCTACTTCTTTTGCAAGACGCATACCGGATTGAGAGTTGACTATCTGTTTATTGACTTTTGTTTTGAGTTCTTCCTGTTGTTGCTGTTTGGCTTCAATCTGTGTATTTAAAGAAGCTATCTGGTCAGTAAGATCATCAATTTTGACATTAAGGTCATCAATCTGTGTCTGATAGTCTTTGATTTTTGTTTCGTACTCCTCAATGTTAGCGGCTATCGTCGTTCTTTGAGATTCAATATCTGTCAGAGTCTTACTTAAAGTGCTTGACTGTTGAGAGGCATAGGATAAAAATGCTGTACAGGCATCACTTTGTGCGTTATTGGTATCCGTACAGTATTTTGTCCAGTAAGTGGTATCTGAATAGTCCGGATCTGCTGCGTAGACTGCAGTAGGGAATAATGCAAAGACAAGGCTTGCAATGGCAGTTGTTTTAATCAATAAGTATCTTCTGTTTTTCATACTTTCGTATTATACCATCTTTGTAAAGAGCTGTATGTGAAGAAAATCAATATTTATATTCCGCTTTATATCGCAAAAGGAAATATCCAGAGACAGCCATGGCTAGAATCTCCGCACATACAGGGGATAGCCAGATACCATCTGTTTGCAGAAGTAGAGGTAATACCAGTACAGATCCTGTCTGAAACAGCAAAGTTCTGACAAAGGAAATACATGCAGAGATTCTGCCATTATTCAAAGCTGTAAAGAACGCACTGGTCAAAGTGTTGAAACCTGAAAACAAAAAAGTAAAACAATATATAGAGAAGGCATGTATGGTAATTTTTAATAGTTCAGCAGAATATCCTACAAACAGGCTTGCAAAAAAAGGGGAACAGAATCTGCAGACTGTACATAGTAAAATGGAACTGACAGCTATTAAAAGATAGCTTTTTTTTCTTAAATTACGGACTTCTTTATAATTTTCTGCGCCGTAATGGTAAGAAATGACGGGACTGATACCAACGGTATACCCTATAAAAATGGCAATGAAGATAAACTGTACATACATGATGACTCCATATGCCGCTACTCCGTTTTCTTCCAGATACTTTAATAACTGCATATTAAACAACATGGACACAAGGGAAGAAGAAATATTACTCATAAACTCAGATGCACCATTGGAAGCTGCACGAAGTATAGGAGAGAGCTCCAGTTTTGTACGTACAATTTGTAATAAAGATGTATTTTTTCTGGCAAAATACAGGATAGGGAAGAAACCACCGATACATTGAGAAATACCAGTTGCAAGTGCAGCACCAGTAATGCCAAAGGGGAATACAGCAATAAGGATATAGTCAAAGAGCATATTGCTGATACCTGCCACAACTGTAGTATATAATCCCAGTTTTGGTTTCTGTGCAGTGATAAACAGAGCCTGAAATAATGTCTGTAACATAAACGGCACATTAAAAATCATATTGATTCTTCCATAAAGTACACAAGTATCCGTCATAGCAGGGGTTGCTCCCAGCAGTATGGCAATTTGTTTCATAAAAATAAAGCCCATAACTGAGGTGCAGGTTCCAAGAATGATGGTTATAGCAATCATCATGGTGAAGTATCTGTTTGCTTCAAGAGTTTCCTTTTTGCCAAGATGTAAAGAGACTAAAGCAGAGCCTCCAGTACCAAATACAAAGCCAATTCCTGAAGTAATCATGATGAAAGGCATAATAAGATTGACAGACGCAAAAGCAGTTTTTCCAACATAATTGGACACAAAGAACCCATCCACGATACCATAAATAGAGGTGAATATCATCATGATAACAGAAGGAAACGTAAATCTCAGGATTCTGGAAAATGTAAAGTGATCTTTTAATTGGATGGCCATAAGGTAGTTCCCAGTTCCTTTTTAAATGTTTCTTCCATGGTGAGATAAACCTCAGTATTTTCCAGTGACTGCAGTGCTTTTTCTTCAGCCTGCATTATATACGGGATAAAAGAATCAGTAAAAATCATGCCATCTTCTGTAAGCTGAAAGTACTTCTTTTTTGTGGTGGAGGGTATAAATTCCACATAACCTTTCTTTTCCAAAGCATGAATAGCAGAATGAATTGTTTGCTTTGGGAGCAGGACATACATCTGCATATCTGATTGAGAAAGAGGTTTGTTTTCAAGACGGAGATAATAGAATATCCAGAAATCTGTTAAAGAAAGATGGTGCTGTTTTGCATAGGTATAGTAAATCAGGCCTGTCTGTTTAAAAACCTGATTGAATCTGTATAAGTTGTTCATATTTTAACCTCCGAAAAGAAGCATAGTCCGAAATCGGACTATTGTCAAATGAAACAATATGACAGCCAACATATGATAGAATTTTAAGCGTATAAAAGGGGGGATGAATGATATGTCGGCTAAAGAGTTCCTTGGGTTCAGTCTGATGGATGGTATTTACTGGGGATTTTATGCAGCATTTGGAGGTTTTGCGACTACTTATTTACTGGAGTGTGGTTTAAGCAGTTCTTTTTTAAGTATCATGTTGTCTGTATTTATGCTGTTATCCTTTATAGGTGCTTTCTTCTGGGGATCTAAGTGTGATAAGGCAAAAACAAATAAAAAAGTATTTATTCCTCAGTTTCTGATGACTGTAACAGTAGCAATGGCTATCTATTTCCTTGCAAAAATCAATGTGTGGATTTCTACCTGTTTATATCCAGTGTTTGGGTTTCTTTCTTCTTCTTTAGGCTCTAATCTTGATACATGGATGCTGAGATCTTTTCATAAAGATGCGGGTAAATACGGTAAAGCACGTTCTATAGGTTCTTTGGGGTATGCAGTAGTTGCACTGGTTATGGGACAGCTGATTCAGAAGTTTGGATATAGTATGATCCCTGTCGGAGCTGGAATTCTGGCTTTGATTGTGTTTGGTTTTGCTCTTATTATGCAGGAGCTGCCTATGGAAACAACTGCAGAGCATCTGCATATGGAGGATATGTCTCCAAAGAAGCTGATGCATATTCCAAGTTATGTGTTCATGCTGGTGGTTGTGTTTCTGACAGGACTTGCCATGGCTCCTGTGAATAATCTGAAAATAGTTATCCTGCAAAGTGTAGGAGGGGATGTGTCTGTTCTTGGAATTGATTCCTTCCTTGGAGTGTGTGTACAGGCTGTATTGATTTTTATTTCTGGTAAGCTGAAAAGAATACCAACATATCTTCGATTATTCCTGATGGCTTTCGCTGTGTTGCTGACACAGGTTTCTGTGGCAATGGCTTTTACACCAGCTCTTGTCATTCTGGGAACAGTGTTTGCCAATATCAGTTACGGTATCATGTTGCCTACTCAAAGAGAAATAGTGGAAAGTGATGTGCCATCTTCTTTGAAGAATACTGCGCATAGCCTTTCAGATGCAATGTTTGGCAGCTTCTCCGGTATTCTTGCATTGACATATTCTGGTGTGTTAATGGATGCTTTTGGTGCGAAGTTTGTAGCTGTACTTGGTATTGGTATTATGAGTGTTGCTACTGTACTTGCGTTAGTGAAAATGTTGAAAGTGAAAAAAACAGCTGATTAATTCAGCTGTTTTTAATCGGATTACCCATAAAGGTATTCTGCATATACGAACTGTCCTGTTCTTTGAATAATACGTAAGATAATTCCAGGGCTTCGGAATACAGTTCAGGAAATGATTTGGAGATGGTTTTATTTTTGTTCCAGAAGCAAGGGTAATGTACCTCTTCAATGTTGATTATTTCTTTTGGGCTGGATCCGTGCATAATCAGATTTGGGACTCTTGTCGGAGAAACAACAAATTCAAATCCAAAAGTAATGGTCTGACCTATGTATCTTGGACGAATCAGAGGATTCCATAAAATCAGTTCTGTAAGAGCTGTATGAAATTTATGTTCTTTGATAGGTATGTTATATACTTTTTCAAAAAGGTCATGATACAGCTTTGAAAGAGCAAGTTTGTCTTCTGTACTCAAAGACATGGATTTCCAGATATTTTTATTCTTGTGTCTTCCTTTCTGGTTGCATACATAGGCATCTATTTCCGCTTCCATGCGAATATGTGATCTGCCTTTGGAATGCCCATGAGCATCTTTTTCGTATTGCGCAATGGAACAAATCAGTCCATGTGCTTTGCAATCCAGAGCATAATGACATAAATATCCTGTCAGATAACTTTCCAGAGATGGATTTTGTTTGCAGTAATCAAATAAAAAATCAAACTGTTCATGTATTTTTTCTTCATGGAGCATATTTCCGTATTTATGAAGTGCTCCTGGAAGAAAGGACATGTGATGAAAATATAAAATATCAGGTCCCTGTGTTCCCATCCAGAACATAGGTAAATCTGTGATTTGCTGTCTCATTTTTTTTGGAATGGCATCCAGAAAATCTTTGCCAAATTCAATGTGTGTAGCTGCGGCTGGCATTCTTTCACCTTCTTTATATATAGTGTAGCACTTTTATAGTGTAGCACTTTAATGACATGTTGGACAGGTTATCAAAAAACTCTTGAAAGAGTGATGGAAACCATATATCATTTACATAGAGTATAAAGGAAAAAGGCTTATGAAAAGAAAATTAGTGGCGGATACAGGCTGTGATATATTTGAAATGCAAGATCTGGACTATACGTACTGTCCAATGACAATGTCTTTAGATGGTAAAGAGTATGTAGATTCTCCGGATATTTCCATTGCTGATTTTGTACAGGAAATGGCACAGGCAAAAGTATCTCGTTCTGCTTGTCCGGGAACTGGTGTATGGCTTTCTGCTTTTGAAGAAGCAGATGAATCTTATGCTGTAACCATCTCCTCCAAACTGTCAGGTTCCTATAATGCAGCTGTGACTGCGGCAGATACATGTATAGAAGAAAATGAGGGAAAGAAAGTGCTTGTTGTGGACTCTAAAAGCGCTGGCCCTCATGAAAGACTTATAACGGAAAAACTGGCATCTTTGATAAAAACAGATCTTTCTATGGAGGAAATAGAAAAAGAAATTCAGCATTATGTGAATCACACACATATTCTGTTCTGTCTTCAGTCTTTTTCCAATTTTGCAAAGAATGGTCGTATTTCTCCTGCAGTTGCAAAAATTGCGTCAACTTTAGGAATTAAAGTCATTGCTTCAGATAACAGAGAAGGAGAAATCAAGATTGCTCATAAAGTGCATGGTAACAGAAAAGTAATTTCTACAATTCTGAAGGAAATGATAAAACAGGGATACAGTGGGCAGCGAGTTATTATCGGCGATTGTGAAAATCCGTCTATGACTGCAGCTATGAAAGAGGCAATCCTACAGGAATTTCCTGATGCTGATATTTTAACGGAAAGAATGAGTATCCTTTGTGACTTCTATGCTGAAAACGGTGGAATGCTTGTAGGCTATGAAGATGCAGGGGTAAATGAGTGACAATTAAGTGTCTGTAGATTTGCTTTAAAATAAGAGAAAGAGAAAAAAAGATTGCATATTTAGTACCAATTGGTGTAATTGGAATACTAATACAGCAATCTTTTTGATAATATGTTGTATGCGCAATACATCACTTTGCTATAGAAAAAGTGTACATAGATTTATGGGGAAGGAGTAATGGAGATATCTGCGGATATCCTGAAGATAGAATATGAAAAATGAACAACTGAGAAAAACGGGTGTAAGAGTCGGAAAAAACGAATCTGCCTTAACTGCTTTAAAGAATTCTGTTCCACACTGGATTCATCATTCTGTAGATGATCCTAACTATATCGGAGGTAAAAAATATCTCCCAACATGCGATTGTTCAGAATGCGGATATACATCCAATGTAGAACACAACGTCTGTCCTAAATGTGGCGCAAAGATGCATCAAATATGATAAAAACACGAAAAAACTCTATACTTTATCGATGAAATTTGGTAATGTTGCAGTGTAAGTTTTAAGGAGGCAATCACTTGAGCAAGGAAGATACAATTAAAATCGAGGGAATCGTAGATGAAATCGTTCCTAACGCTTTCATGGTAAAACTTGAAAACGGTCATGTTGTACGTGCTACTTTAGCTGGTAAGTTACGTATTCATCACATCAAGATCCTACCAGGAGATAAGGTAACGGTAGAATTATCCCCATACGATTTAAGCACAGGTAGAATTACATATAGATATAGATAAGATGTCAAAGTCTTATCTTTTTTTGTGGTAAAATGAGTTGCATCAGAAGAAGGTATATATATGGTAGAACTGGTTATTGCAGATATAGATGGCACTTTACGAGGATTTGAAAGAAATTTTGGTGATATTAACAGAAAAGCACTGCAATTGTGTCATCAGAAAGGCATTCGTCTTGCGGTGGCAAGTGGAAGACCCTTATGGCAGGAGCTGGAAGATCATGCGAAAGAATGGAATCTTGGATTTCAGTTTGATCTGATTATAGGTATGAACGGCGGGCAGATTTTTGATACTGTTAAAAATACGAAGAAAGAAATACATCTGCTTTCAACTGATCAGTTGGAATGTATAGTGCATGCTTTACATGAGTATAATTTAAATCCCTTTGTCTATAGAGAGGGATATTCTCTTGTATTACATATGGATGAAGAGATGGTGCAAAGTGGGAAAAGACATCATTCCAGAATAGAAATATGTCAACAGGAGAGCGATCTGTATTCCATTCCTACAGGAAAGATTTTATACAGAACGCCAACTGAAAAGATTGCTCTGGAAGTGGAACATATCGGTAAACAGCTTTCCAAAAAAATCAGTTGTTTCAGAACTGGACCAACCTTGGTGGAATTTCAATCGGTAAATAATAATAAAGGACAGGCGCTTGCACAATATTGTCTTGAAAATAACATCAACATTCAAAATACCCTTGCCTTTGGAGATGCAGAAAATGATATAGAAATGTTACAGATGGCAGGCACAGGAGTGGCAGTGAAAAATGCATTGGAGCCGGTTAAAAGAATTGCTGACGAGATTACTGCCTTTACGGCAGCAGAAGATGGTGTAGGCAGATATCTGTTTGATACATTACATTTAGGAGGAGAATAGAGATGAGTGCAGTAGAATTGATTGAAAAAGCAAACCTTCCATTACAGAAGGCTTTACAGAATTATCATAGTCTTCAGAATAACGATACTTTAAAAGAGGTTGTCAGATGTCTGACAAATACCAGATTGTTTGTTCCGGGAGAACAGCATAATCAGCAGGCCACTTTTTCCATCGTGCATAACCCGGACAAAGAACCATTCTTCCTTGCTTTTACAAGCAGAGAAGAACTGCATAAATTCACGGATAAAGAGTTTGTGCTGTTAACATTGAAACAAATGGCTGAAGTATTGCAACAAAATCCGTCCATTAAAGGGTTTGTGATTGATATCAAGGGAAGTTCGTTTATCCTTCCTTGTAAACTGGCGGACAGAATCATCGCATCCTACGCTATGGCAGATCTTGCAAGAGGATAAAAGAAAAAAAGAAGAGGTGACAGAGATGAGTCATATTGCAATTTTAGAATCCTTAGGAATCAGTGAAGAAGAACTTGAGCAAAGAGAAGCACCATTTATTGCAGAAGGACATACATTTTCCCATTATGCAAAAACAGGTGATACAGAAACATTAATCAGAGAAGGACAGGATGCAGATATTCTGTTCATTGCCAATATGCCGATAAAAAAAGAAGTTATTGACGGCTGTAAGAAACTGAAATATCTCAATATCGGTTTTACAGGTGTGGATCATGTGGATCTTGATGCCTGCAGACAAAACGGAGTACATGTCAGTAATGCTTCAGGATATTCCACAGAAGCAGTCAGTGAACTGACAGTGGGTATGGCAATTGATCTTTTCAGAGATGTTTTTAAAGCTGATCAGAAAACCAGAGCTTTACAGACAAAAGAAGGTCTTGTTTCCAGAGAATTAAGAGGAAAGACTGTAGGAATTGTGGGCCTTGGTAAAATTGGTACAAGAAGTGCAGAACTGTTCCATGCCTTCGGCTGTAAGATTCTGTCTCATAGCAGAACTATACATGCAGATGCTCCATCCTATGTTACTCAGACAACTTTAGAAGAGGTATTACAGCAAAGTGATATTGTGGTACTGCATTGTCCTGCTACTGCCGAGACTAAAAATATGATTAACAAGGATACACTTGCTTTAATGAAACCGACAGCAGTGCTGATCAATACTGCAAGAGGACCTGTAGTTAATGCTTCAGATCTTTTTGAAGCGTTACAGGAAGGCAGGATTGCTTCAGCTGCCAGCGATGTGTTTGATAAGGAACCTCCATTATCACAAGAGGAACCATTATTACGTGCAAAGAATATGCTTCTGACACCACATATTGGTTTTGCAACAGAAGAAGCCATGACAATACGCGCAGAAATCCTTTTTGATAATCTCAGATCCTGGCTGGATGGTAAACAGGAGAATGTTATTCTGTAAGCAAAGTTATTGACAACTAACTGGCGCAGGTATACAGTTTCTCCATATTAAGGAGGTGCTATGAACGTTCCTGTTTCCAAAGCGGATATTTTCGTTATCTGCTGTTTAGTAATCCTGATGGGATATGGGGTAAAACTGGTATATGGATTCTTTCATGAGGGGAAGACAAAGCTGAAAGCTTCTGCGTATTCCGGAAAAGGAAGGGTGAAGATACTGATTCAGGTGGATGGTATGATGTGCGGGCAGTGTGAGGCTCATGTCAATGAAGCTGTTCGTAAGAACTGTAATATACAGAAAGTGAGCAGTTCTCATACGAAAGGATTGACTACCATCATTGCACCTGAGGATATTTCTGATGAAGAAATACGCAATGCCATTGAATCCACAGGGTATACTGTACAAGAAATTTCAAGAGAAAATATATAAAAGAAGAGTGCTTTCGAAGCACTTTTCTTTTACAATACATGTATGTCGATTACATTGCCAGTCAGATTTGAAGAGAAAATGAAAGCTCTTCTTAAAGAGGAATACCAGGAGTATCTGTCTTCATTTGATATATCAGGGTATACCTGTATACGTATCAATACCAATAAAATCAGTGTGGAAAGATTTCAGCAGATTTTCCCTTATGCTTTACGCCCTGTACCATGGTGTAAAGAAGCTTTTTATGTGGAAAATAAAACAGAAGTTTCCAAACATCCGTTTTATTATGCTGGATTGTATTATATTCAGGAACCAAGTGCTGCATTACCTGCAGAAGTGCTTCCTGTTAAACAGGGGGATAAAGTGCTTGATCTTTGTGCGGCTCCGGGAGGAAAGTCTGTAAGACTGCTGACAAAGCTCAATAATACAGGGTTACTGGTATCCAATGATATTTCTTTCTCCAGGTGTCAGGCATTAACAAAGAATCTTGAAAAATTCGGTGCACGCAATGCCATCGTAACCTGCGGCTCTTCGACGGATATCGCTCCAGTATTTCAGGACTATTTTAACTGTATTCTGGTGGATGCTCCATGTTCTGGAGAAGGTATGTTTCGTAAGGAGAAAGAGCTGATTAAAGCATATGAGAAAAGGGATTCTTCGTATTATGTGCCATTGCAGCAACAGATTCTTATGGATGCTGTTGGAATGTTGAAACAAGGAGGCTATCTTGTCTATTCCACATGTACATTCTCTAAAGAAGAAGATGAAGAAATCATTCAATATGCACTTGAACAGAATGCAGATCTGCATGTACTTCCTGTACCGTATTGTGAGGGATTTGTTCAGAATGACTTTGGTACTAAGCTGTTCCCTCATAAGATTCAGGGAGAAGGACATTTTACCTGTCTGCTTCAAAAAGGAAACACACAGCCTGTTACAGAAGAAACACATACAATGTTGCAATATGATCTTGGACCGGTTCATTACAAGCAGCCGGATGCTGTACTGTATGAAAAGAAAGAGCATCTCTATGCCATGCCTGTTGTGGATAGAGATATCTCTTCCTTAAGACTGATGAGAAGTGGTGTTTTATTGGGAGAAACTATAAAAGGGCGTTTCAAGCCAAATGGTGCTTTTGCTCTTGCACTGGAAGAATCCATGTGTACTAACTGTTTGAAACTTCATGTGGAAGATTCGCGTGTTCTGAAATACTTAAAAGGTGAAACAATTCAGGTACATGAAAAAATAGAAGATGGTATTGTGCTTGTGATGCTGGAAGACTACCCATTAGGCTTTGCAACATACACCCATGGAGTTTTTAAAAACGGATATCCGAAAGGATGGATTTACAGATGACATTAGCAGAACAATTGGAAAAGTATACATGCTTTAATGAGCAGGAAGAAAAAGATAAAGAGATACTGATGCACTTTGCAAAGGCAGATAATGCCTGGACACGTGACAATACCGTAGCACATTTTACTGCCTCAGCTTGGGTGGTAAATCAGGATTTCACGAAGGTGCTGATGTGCTATCATAACCTGTATCATTCCTGGAGCTGGCTGGGTGGTCATGCAGATGGAGATAAAGATCTTCTGCGAGTTGCCATACGAGAAGTGCAGGAAGAAAGTGGATTAAAGAGCGTTACACCAGTATGCGCTTCCATTTTTTCCATAGAAGTTTTAACTGTAGACGGACATGAAAAAAAAGGGTACTATATTTCAGGACATTTGCATCTTAACGTAACCTATCTGTTACAGGCAGATGATCATGCAAGCCTGCATTTTAAATCGGATGAAAATAGTGGTGTGCGTTGGTTTCCACTGGAGGAAGCTGTATCAGCATCCGGGGAAGAATGGTTCAGGGAGCGCATTTATAGTAAGTTGAATACAAAGTTAAGGGAGAGAAAAACGATACTATGAATCCAAATCACAACAAGATCCAAAAGCTGACAGTTGCTGCTATTCTTGTGGCTATTGAGCTGGCTATGGCATTTACACCTATCGGCTATCTGCCAATTGGAGCTTTATCCATCACAACCATGCATTTACCGGTATTATTTTCCGGTATAGCATTAGGTCCTGCTTTTGGTGCAGGAATGGGTTTTTTGTTCGGACTGACAAGTTTTATCAGAGCTACATTTGAACCTGGTGTAACCTCATTTGTTTTTACACCATTTGTTTCCGTTGCCGGTATTCAGGGGAATTTCAGTTCTTTAATTATCTGCTTTGTGCCTAGAATTGTTTTGGGTTTGGGAACAGCGTATTGCTTCAATGGTCTGAGAAAACTGTTCCATTCCACAAAGGAACCAGTATGTGCTGCTATTTCCGCTGGCATCTTTACAATGGTACATACAGTACTTGTGCTTGGAGGTATCTATGTTTTCTTTGCAGATAAATATGCACAGGCTTTAAATGTGGAAGTTTCCATGGTTAAGACTATTTTACTGGCTGTAGTATCTACAAACATGTTGCCGGAAGTAATTCTTGCATGTATTGCAGTGCCTGCATTATATACAGCTTTACGTCCAATTTTGAAGAGAATGCAGATTTTATATTAAATAAGGTAAGAGAATATGCGTATATTTGCGTCAGATTTTGACAATACATTACATTTTGTAAATGAAGAAGGTAAAGGGTACTTTAAAAAGGAAGATCTTGAGGCCATAGAGAAATTCCAGAAGGAAGGAAATCTGTTTGGCTTATGTACCGGAAGACCTTTATATGGATTGCAGGAAGATCTTAAAGGTGGACCAAAACTGGATTTTATTATTGCTTCCACTGGAGCTTTGATTCCTGTTCCTGAAGCAGAAGGATACAGAACATTGGCACAGGATGCGCTGTCTTTAAAAGATACAGAAGGTGTGTATCATCATTGTTCTGAAAGAAATGGTACACTGTTTATTCATGCTGATGGCAATATCTATACTGTAAAGACGTTTGCAGAGCATGGATATCCTAATCAGAAAGTGATTGAGTCTTTTGAAGCATTAAAGAGTACCTCCATTACTGGTATCTCTGTATGGACCCCTGCTTTTGATACAGCTGCTATACTGACAAAATCTATCAATGAGAAATTTGGTATAACGCTGGCCGCATATCAGAATGGTAACTGGATTGATGTTGTCGGTCTTGGGGTATCTAAAGGAAATGCTGCACTGCATGCCAAAGAGCTCTTTGGTGCAGATACAGTGGCTGGAATGGGAGATAACTTTAATGATATTCCTTTATTGGATAGAGTGGATATCAGTTTTACCTTTCATTCTTCAGCTGAAGAAGTACAAAGTCATGCAACCTATGTAGTGGATTCTATCGCTGAGGCAATGCAGATTTTGAATACCAAAAAATAATATTTTATGTATATTACGAAATCCGGTAGTTTGGAAACCGGATTTTTTTCTTAAGATGTTTCTGGCGAGAAACCCCAAGTAGGTGATAACGATAAGCTTGTCTATACTATCTGCAAGCAGGCAGGTCTTGAAGTAAACAATATGTTACCTGGAGCAGATCTTGATTCCATGAGTGATGTTGAACTCTCCAAAGCTTCAGAAATAACGGAAGTATTTGCAAAACTTACCACTGCTTGGAAAGCACGAGTCATACTGTACTTCGTGATAACGGTCATACGGTAGGGGTTATGGGAGATGGTATGAATGATGCTGCTGCCATGAAAGAGGCAGATATCGGTATTTCTGCAGATACTGCAGTAGATATGGCAAAAGAATCTGCAGATATCATTCTTCTTGAAAAAGACCTGAGGGTACTGGAAGAAGGAATTATCAAAGGCCGTAAGAAATATACAGTACATCAAGATGACAGATTCCAGTAACTTTGGAAATATGTTTGCTGCCCTGGACTGCCGTTCCTTGGGATAATGTGGATGAGGAATTCATTTCAAAACCAAGACAATGGGATGCTTCAAGTGTAGGAAGCTTTAGAATCTGGAGTGGACCAATCAGTTCTATCTTTGACTTTGCAACCTATATTTTCATGTGCTTTGTATTCTGCCCTATGTTTGTATCAAATGGTATCCTCGTTAATGATCTTCCTGGATATTACAGCGGCGTCCAGCTTGTTAGTATGCAGGCACAGTATATCGGAATGTTCCAGGCAGGCTGGTTTGTTGAATCTATGTGGAGTCAGTCATTGATTATCCACATGATTCGTACACAGAAACTTCCGTTTATCCAAAGTAGTGCATCTGCTACTGTGATATGGTTAACATTACTCAGCTGTGTGATTGTGACAATTATTCCGTTTACCGGTTTTGGTAATCTGCTGGGATTTGAGGCACTGCCTGTAGAATACTTTGTGTATATGATTCCTTGTATTTTATTGTATATGCTTCTTGCAACAAGTCTGAAAAAAGCATATATCCGCCATTATGGTGAGTTACTATGAGAGCATGAAAGCTATGCGATGGAAAGATCTCTGGCTGTTGTATCATGTGAAAACAGAATGGGTGAAAATCAATATGGGATTCTGGGTATCCATGATGGTTGTGGTAATTCTCATGAATGCTGTTTTACTACTAAAAACAGCCTGAAGTATATATCAAAAAGTGAAGTGTTCAGCAACTCTCCTGTATATCTTTGCTTACAGGAGAGATTTTTGCCTGAGATATACAAAGAGGTATGTCAGCAGAAGGCTCAATTCTCTGTTCATGCCAGTCTGTTTCAAGTATAATATCTGTAACAGACTAGTGGAGGAAACTATGAATTACCAGGAAATCTATGAATATTGGAAAGAGCATCTGCCAGAGAATGATCCTTTATATGCAGAGTTGATTTCTATTGAAAATGATGAAACAGAAAAAGAAGACAGATTTTATCAGGATCTTTCTTTTGGTACGGCAGGTTTAAGAGGAAAAGTCGGTGCCGGTACCAACAGAATGAATTTTTATACTGTAGGAAGAGCTACACAGGGTATTGCAAACTTTATCTGCAGCAAAGGGGAAGATGCTAAGAAAAACGGTATTATTATTGCTCATGATCCTAGACATTTTTCTAAAGAATTCTGTCAGCTTGCCGCAGGAATTTATGCTGCTAACGGTATTCAGGTATATGTATTTGATGATTTAAGACCAACACCTGAACTAGCCTATTGGGTAAGACAGTTACATACAACTTCAGGTATTAATATTACCGCTTCTCATAATCCAAAAGAGTATAACGGGTATAAAGCGTACTGGAGTGACGGATGTCAGGTATCCAGTGATATAGCTGATGGTATGACACAATGCATACAGGCATGTTCTTATTTTGAAGGAATTCAGAAGATGGATTTTGAAGAGGGTGTCAGACAGGGAAAAATTAAGGTTCTTGATGAATCTTATGATCGAAAATATCTGGATGCTATTGAAGCTCTTGCCATTCATTCCGGTGAGGAGCTGGATCTTTCCATTCCTATTGTGTATACACCTTTAAATGGTGCGGGTTCCATTCCTTTCAGAACAATGCTCAAAGACAGAGGATTTACCAACTGGTATATCGTCCCTGAACAGGAACATCCGGATGCTGACTTTACAACAGTTGGCTATCCTAATCCTGAAGACCCTAAAGCTTTCAGACTTTCTGAAGAACTTGGAAGAAAAGTCGGTGCACAGTTACTCATGGCAACTGATCCTGACTCAGACAGATTTGCTATTGAAATTCGCAATGAAAAAGGGGAATACATTCCTTTAAACGGTAATCAGACAGGGTATCTTCTTGTAAGTTACATTCTGGAAGGTCATAAGACAGCAGGTACGCTTCCATCAAACGGTGCTATGGTCAAATCCATTGTTACAAGTACTATGTCTACAGAAATTGCTGCAAGTTATGGTGTTAAGATGTTTGAATCTCTGACAGGATTTAAAAATATCTGCGGCAGAATTCCTGAACTGGAAGAAAAGGGCTATACTTACTTGTTTGGATATGAAGAAAGTGTCGGATATGCCGCATGTCCGGATATCCGTGATAAAGATGGTATTTCCGCAGGTATGCTGGTGGCTGAAGCAGCCGCGTATTATGCAAAACAGGGTAAGACATTATTCCAGGTGCTGGAAGATCTCTATGAAACTTATGGGTATTATGCGGAACTTGAACCAAATATTATTCTGGAAGGTCTTGCAGGGTCTCAGCGCATTTTACGTATGATGTCCTACATCAGAACAAATCCTATAACTTCTGTTGCAGGGTATCCGATTGTAAAGACTATTGATTACAAGGAGGGATATGAAGATATTCCTGCAAGTAATGTATTACGTTATTTTCTGGAGGATGGCAGCTGGTTTGCTATAAGACCTAGCGGGACAGAACCTAAAATTAAATTTTACTTTTATTCCAAGGGTAAAACACATGAAGAAGCTCTTGAAAAGAATGACAGAATTAAAGATGCCGTATATGACATTATTCAATCTGTAGAATAAATCTGACGCATGAGAAATCATGCGTTTTCTTTACTTCATATGTTGACAAGTCAACATATGATGCGTACTATATTTCCATGTGAGGTTAAGTTATGAACCAAAGATATCGTGAATTTGTAATGTGCATTGCACAGATTGAAAAAAATATTGAAAAAATCAAAGCATATGAAATGAAACCTTATGGTCTGTCAGGAATGGATGTGACGATATTTGCCCAGCTCTTTTTGAAAGAAGAGGGATATTCTGTATCTGAATTATCTAAGGAATGTGAGATGGATAAAGCGGCTATTTCCAGAAGTATCAAAAAACTGGATGAAAAAGGCCTGGTGTTATATACAAAAGGCTATGGCTCCAAAATTACTCTTACTGAAGAGGGTAAAGCCATCGCTAAGACATTACTGGACAAAATTGATATGTATATTGCAAAAGCAGAAGTTAAAGATCTTGAATTGAGAAAACAGTTTTATACAGCTTTACATGCAATATCATCAAATATAGATGAACTTATGGAGGAATTGGAAAATGATTAAATTGATTACAGAATCAGGAAGTGACCTGTCACATGAAGAAGCAGCACAGCTGCATTGCGAAATACTTCCTTTACATGTACGTTTTGAAGAAGAGGAATTTCTGGATGGTGTAACTTTATCCAAGCGTGATTTTTATGAAAAACTTGTGGAAAGTACAGAATTTCCTAAGACAAGTCAGGTGACACCATTTGCCTATGAAGAAGCTGTCAGTAAAGAACTGAAGGAAGGTAATGATGTTATTGTAATTACACTTTCCAGGAAATTGTCAGGCTGTTACCAAAGTGCCATCAATGGTGTCAGTGATTTTGAAGGCAAAGTAGCTGTCATTGATTCTTACAGTGCCTGTATCGGAACACAAATTCTTATAAGAGAAGCAGCAAGACAGATTGATAACGGTATGCCATTTGAACAGCTTGTGGAATATCTTGAAAAGATGAAGGAAAAGATTCGTGTCATTGCTCTTGTAAATACATTGGAATATCTGAAGAAAGGTGGGCGTATTTCTTCTGCTACTGCCACAGCGGGCAAGCTTTTAGGTATTAAGCCTGTGATTACTGTACATGAAGGAGAAATCAAGCTCGAAGGAACAGCCAGGGGATCTAAAAATGGTCAGAATTTGTTGAGGAAATACATAGAAAAAAACCCAATTTCCTTTAAACATCCTGTAGCACTTGCCTACAGTGGTTTTACAGATATACTGTTACAGAAATATTTGAAGGATAGTGCTTCTTTATATGAAGGAATTCCAGAAGAATTCTTCCATATTTCCTGTATAGGTGCCGCTATTGGTGCATATGTAGGACCAGATGCGATAGGTATTGCTTATTTCTGCGAAGATTAATGTTATAATCTTGATAAGGAGGTATGTATATGCCTAAATCAGAATTCCATTATGAAATCGAACAGAACTTTGAAGTATTAAGTCAACGTGAAACGAATACCGGTACAAAGTACACAAAAGAATTAAATCTTATTTCCTATAGTGATGCAGAACCTGTTTATGACATCCGTAACTGGACAGAAAACTCTGAAGGCCAACGCAGAATGGGTAAAGGGATTACGTTAAATCTGGATGAAATCAGACAGTTAAGAGATGTCTTGAATGATTTAGAGGAACTGAATGAAGAATAAGATTTTGACACTGGTATGCATCTGTTTACTTGCCGGATGTTCCACTGGCAGTAAAGATAAGGAAATTGCAAGACTTCCTCTGGATTTATACATGGAAGTGGAAGTTACAGATGCACATACTTTACGTGTGGAAATGGATAATCATAGCGGGTACACAATGGATTTTCCTAAAGAATTTACTTTGGAAGATGCCAAGGGTAAGGTTCAGGAAGGAACATTTATCTGTGAGAAAACCACACTGGAAGATCTTGAAACGGTGACGTTTACCATTGATTCCATCATATTGGAAAAGGGGAACTATACTTTGACAATAGGGGATACCAGTCAGACGTTTGAGTATTAAAAAAATCGAAGATTGATTTTGCAATCTTCGATTTTCTTATACTCATATAAATAGATTGAGAATACATCCAGTGATCAAAGAAACAGCTGTTACATATCCCACGATTTTAAGGTTGTCTTTTGTGTTTGGATTAACTCTGAATAATACCAGCATTCCAATACCTGAATTTACCAACAGTCCTGCACATACTGCAGGAAAGCTTAAAAGGTTTTCAAGATATAACTGCGTCAGTAATACACTGGAAGCACAGTTGGGAATCAACCCGGTTAAAGTGCAGAGAAATATGGAAGCTTTAGGATACTTCAAAAGGAAGATGCGTAAAGTGTCCATGCCTATGCATTCAATTGCGGTGTTCAATAACAGTCCAATGACGAATAACCATATTGTAATAGTTAAAGTATGTTTTAGGGCAGAAATCAGAATTCCATGAGAACAGTCACAATGTTCTCTTTCACAGAATTCCTCCACATCAATAGCTGTATGTTTGCTGTAATAATCTGCAAGATATCCTGCTAATACTGCTACTATAAGCTTTATGATAAGAATTGGGCCGATTTTATCCATACCTGCCTGTGAGCTTATCATGACTGGCAACATTTCATCACTGCTTGCAAGATAGACAGCCGCAAGGGTGCCTGCGGAAACTACGCCTGTTGTATATAAAGAACTTGCTGCGGAACAAAGACCACATTCCGGAATCAGTCCAAAGACAGAACCGGCCAGAGGGGCGATCTTTCTGTGGTTTTCCAGAAAGTGTTCAAATTTTTTTCCTGTTTCATGCTCCATCCATTCTAATACTGTGTAGGTAATAAATAAGAATGGTACGATTTTTACTGTATCAAGAAATGCGTCTGTTAAAAGATCAATCATCAATCCTCCCAAATAATAGAATCCTCAAGGCCATCGGTGTATGCGATGGTATATCCCATATGCTGCTTTACCGCAGATGCTGTTTCAGCGTTGTCAGAAGAAAGAATCCATATGGCATCTGCATGGTTACCTGTATCTTTTTCGTATTCCTGCAGTACTTTTTTTCCTTCTTCAATAGAAAGTGTAAACAGAGAAGTGCTGAGGCAGTCTGCTGCAGAGCTGTCTGTTGTAATAATGGATACGGATCTGTATAAAACAGAAGGGTATAAAGTTGAAGGATCGATGATATGGTGATATCTCTTTCCATCATCAGCTTCATAATACCTTTCATAATCGCCGCTTGTTACAAAGGAGCAGTTGCCTTCTTTGGAAACAATCATGAGCTTGTCGCCGCCATCAGGATTCTGAATGCGTACACGCCATGGAGCTCCGTCTGATTTTGAACCGATGGTTCTGTTATTGCCTCCGGCATTGATGGCTACAATACCGATATTGTCTTCCTGTTCGAGTTTCTGAGCAATTCTTTCAGTGGCAAAGCCTTTGGCGATACCTCCTACGTCTAAAGAAACATCAGGGTCATCTATATACACAGTGGAGTTTTCTTCATCAATCTGTACATGTGACCATCCTTTATGAGTGCTTGCCTGTTCCAGTACAGAATATTCCGGTACACTTCCTTTTTGTCCTTTTTCATTTAATGCAATACCTTTATCTCTGTACAGGTGCCATACATGAAGTAATGAGCCAATGGTTATATCAAATTCACCTTCAGAATAAGTGTAGAACTGTTTGGCTTCCTTTAACAGGTCGATGATATCCTGGTCAACGGTGATTGCCTGTTTGCCGGCATTGTCGTTGATGGTCTTCAGGTTATTGATACCATCGTAGTTGTTATAGATATCAAAGAGGTCGTTATAGTGAGAAAACATATCCACTGCTTCATGGAAATGTTCTTCACTGATTGAGTTGTCAGTATTCCATTCCTGATAGTACAGAACTGTATCAAAGCCTGCGTCCAGGGAAACGTTGGAATACTGCTGTAAAGAATCTGTTTTTTTAGGACTTGAACAGCCTGCAAGAAGAGTGGCTGCAAGTGTTATATATAATAAGGTTTTACGCATAGCTCATTGATTATAGCATTTTTATGCAAATCTTGATAAAAAATTATAAAAAATCACAAACTATGTGATATGAACTGCTTTTTAGTGCTATAATGCTTTATGATTTTAGAGAAAGGATATGAGTTATTAGTATGTCACTATTTACAGGACAAATGCATCACCATTTGAACGGACATAAAGACTTGACTTTAGAGAAGGATGTCAATATTTCAATTGACCCTGATGTTGTCTACATTCCATTAGTGAATGGTAATGCGCCATGCACACCATGTGTAAAGGTGGGCGATGATGTGAAAGTGGGAACAAAGATCGCAGAGAGAAACGATCATTTCTATCTTCCATTGTTTTCTTCTGTTTCAGGAACAGTAACTGCAATTGAAAAAAGAATGACTTCTGCTCTGACTCCGGCAGACCACTTGGTGATTCAGAATGATCACAAGAATGAGAAGGAGCGTCCATTTGAGCCGCTCGATTATACTACGGCTTCCTGGGAGGAATTACATGCCTTCTGTAAGAATGCCGGTATGTTAGGCTTAGGGGGTGCAGGTTTCCCTACATATGTTAAATATATGAAACCTGAAAATGTAGAATATTTGATTATCAATGCTGTAGAATGTGAGCCTTATTTAACAGCAGACTATAAAAACATTGAAGCAAATATGGATCTGTTAAAAGCAGGTGTACTTGGTTTCTTCAAGTTATCCAAAGCTCAGAAAGCAGTTGTAGCTATTAAAGAAGATAAAGTAAAACAGATTGCTGCTTTAAAAGAGACTTTCAAAGATACTGATGTAGAAATCAGAGTTGTTCCGAATGTATACCCAATGGGATGGGAAAGAACTCTGGTCTTCCAGGTCAGCGGAAAACGTTATGACAAGCTTCCTATTGAAGCAGGTTGTATTGTAAACAATGCAACAACAGCTATTGCTTTCGGTAATGCGCTGGTTAACGGAATGCCAATCACCCATAAATATGTCACAGTTTCCGGTGACGGCATTGCTAATCCACAGAATGTATATGTACCAGTTGGTACAACAGCACATGACATTATTGATGCCTGCGGTGGGTATACAGCAGAGGATGTTTATGTCATTGCCGGTGGACCTATGATGGGAAGAACTGTTACCAAGGATATTTTCTCCATTGCTCCTCAGAACAATGGTTTAACAGTACTTGTTAACAAACCGGTTGAAGAAGTAGCATGTCTGAGATGTGGTCGTTGTACAGAAAACTGTCCAAGCGGATTACAGCCAGTCAGAATTGCTGCAGCAGCTAAGACAAAGGATATGGATGCTTTGGCAAAACTGCATGTTATGGATTGCATTGAATGCGGTCTATGTACATATATCTGCCCATCTAAGATTTCTGTTACAGAAAATGTAAGAACAGGTAAGAGATTTATGATGATGCAGATGAAAAAGGGAGGTGCTAAGTAATGAAACTATCATTCCACGTGTCTCCAAACTATAGAGACAGTAAATCTACAAGCGAGATTATGTTTGATCTGACACTGTGCTTATTGGCAGTGCTGGTTTTCTCCACAGTGTGGTACTCTTTAGCATATGGTATCAACTATGGTATGAGAGTTGTAGGTCTTGCGTTAACAGCAGTTGTTTCTGCAATTGCTACAGAAGCTATTTACTTCAAAGCATGTGGAAAAGATGTCACTACTTCTTTGAAACATTCTTATGGATGGGTTACAGCTCTGATCATTGTATTAATTTCAAGAATCAGTGTCAGTTACTATGCTGTAGCAGTATCCACAATTATTGCTATTGTTTTTGGTAAACTGGTATTTGGCGGCTTTGGTCAGAATATTTTCAACCCTGCAGCTTTTGGTGAAGCTATCATCATGAACAGCTTTGCATCAAGTGAATCTGCTGACTTTGCTACTGGTGCTACTCCAATGGCAGCTATGAAATCCATGGGATGGATTGCTGATAAAACAGCATTTGATTCCTATATTTCCCAGTTCGGTGGATTCGGTAATATGTTCGTTGGTAACTTTACTTCTGTTATCGGCGGATCCAATGCATTATTAATCCTGTTATGCTTTGCTTTCTTAGTATGGCGTAATGATATCAAGTGGAGAACTCCAGCTGTGTACATTGGTACTGTAGCTATTGTAAGTTTCATTGCCGGTATGGTTAACGGAGATGGATTCTGGTTTACATTACTCAACCTGTTAGGTGGAGGTATGTTATTCTGTGCAGTATTCATGCTGACAGACCCTGTTACTACTCCTGTAACGATTGCAGGCAGATATATGTATGCGGTAGGATGTGCAGCTTTAACATTGATTATTCGTTGGAAAGCTAATCTTCCTGATGGATGTCTGTATGCTATCTTATTAATGAATATGCTGACACCTGCTATTGATATGGCATGTGATGGATCTCAGATTAAGGATATTAAGAGAATTGTTAAGACAACATCTATTGTTTGTGCAGTAAGTGTCATTATTACTCTTGCTATCGGATGCACACTGAAGAAGAAGGATACAGTTGCTGAAGGTTCCACAACTCAGGTTACTGAAACAACAGGTTCTGACAGCTCTGATGCTTCATCATCTGCAAATAAGATTTCCCTTGCTGATGATTACAGTGATAACGAAGCAACATGTACTTCTACATCTGATGGTGTATATGCATGTAAAGCTAAGGGATTTGGTCTCATTAACAATATGGGTTCCGACTACTCTGAAAATGAAGTAGAAGTTACAGTGGAAAATGGCACAGTTAAAGCAGTGAAACTGGTTAACTTCGGTGATACACCAAGTATTGGTGAATTAGCTACTACTGATGAAGCTCTTGCTGCTTATGAAGGTGCTACAGCTGACAGTGAAGTAGATGCTGTATCCGGTGCTACATTTACAAGCAAGTCTGTTGCTTCCATGGTAAAAGCCGCTCTGGAAAGTGCAGCTGAATAAAGGAGGATCATACAATGAATAAAGATTCTAATGTTTATAAGATGATACTTCTGGGTGTTCTTTGTGGAGTATGCGGATTATTACTGGCTGTTGTAAACTCTATTACTGCTCCGGTTATTGCTGATAATCAGCTTGCTAAAGTCAAGGACAATCTGGAAGTGATTTTCCCTGGTGGAGATTTCAAAGATGTTTCTGATACATATCTGAGCGATGATGAAAGTGGATTGATTGATGCTATTTATACTGCAAAAGGTGAAGGTACTATCTTTACAGTTCATGGTACTGGTTACAATTCCAGTGGTTTAACTTTCATGGTTGGTTTTGATACAGATGGTAAGATTGCAGGTTTCATGGCTCTTGAACAGAATGAAACAAGTGGTATTGGTTCTGAAGTCTTCTCTGATGACTTTGCAAGTAAATATAAAGGTGTAGGCACATCTGATGAAATTCCTATGAAATCTGGTGCTACACTTACTTCCAATGCTGTTAAATCAGGTATTCAGGCAGCACAGAAGATGCTGTCAGTTGTAAAGGACTAAAGGAGGGAACGGTATGAGTGAAAAGAAAAAAGAAAGTTTCTTTGGAAAACTATTAACACAGAACCCTGTCTTTGGGCTGTATCTTGGTATTTGTTCTACACTGGCTATTACAACAAGTATCAACAATGCTTTAGGTATGGGCGTTGCCGTTACAGTTGTTTTGATTCTGAGTAATGTCTTAGTTTCATGCGTACGTAACATTACACCTGATGATGTACATATTCCTGTTTACATCGTTATTATTGCTACATTGGTTACTATTGTAGAAATGTTCATGCAGGCATATACGGCGAGTCTGTTTACAGCACTTGGTGCTTTTATTGACCTGATTGTTGTTAAC
>CAKVLT010000019.1 GCA_934757945.1 uncultured Bulleidia sp.
ATTAGCGCAATCAGGTAATTTCCAAGCGTAAAGCAAGGAAATAGCGGTATTGTGGACATGCCACAGGTTAAACTGAGTCATTAGGATTCATTTAGCTTAGAAGCTTCATCTTCAAACATGATGTCTTACATCTGTTAAGGTGGGGAGGTTCACAATTGTCTGACAATTAAGACTATCGTAGCAATCTGTGCATCTTCAAAAATAACCTTAAATTGTTTTTCCAATGGTTTTAACAATCTGCAAACTTCCTTAAAATCTTCAGGATACTTTTCTAATACCATATCGGCTTCTTCTACATCCTGCCTGGATACTTTCTGTTTGCACGTTTCCAGAAGACAGGCAATATGGACAAACAATCCAAGTTTTCTATCTTCATTTAAGGCGTACATGATTTCCAGCTTATCCATAATTGGAGGCAATGTCTTCTTTAATTCTTCAATGGACACATGCTGAAGCTGACTTTCCAGATACTCATACACTGCAGAATAATCTGATTTTGCACTTTCCAAAGTTTCAAACATCAATACCTTATCAATATCTTCCTGCTTATTTTCAAACACTTTACTCATGGAGATAAAAGGAATACCCAGCAGTTTTGGATCATAAGATCCTACAAAGCAATGGATATGATAGACCTTTTTCAATTCCATCAGTTCTGCAATCAGCTCATTTCTATCAGAAATAGATAATGGAATAGTCTTAATTCCCAGATTGGAATACTGATCAATATATTGTTTTAGCTGTAAAGCTCCACCTTCTCCCGTATGACAAAGTGTTACAATAACATCCTTTCTGTTTTTATTTCTTCCAAACAGAGAATACATCTCTCGCAAGGTTGTATGGTAAACATAGTCCAGATCTTTTTCCTGTACGCATTTTCTGGCCACATCAATCCCCACAAGTGTAATAGGAAAATAAATATACCGGATTTTGACATGTAACTCTTCAGAAATCGTATCCAGCATGGTTTTGATAGAACCCATATCATAGATAACGATGATTCCCTGCCCATCATCTATCTTGCGAATCAGCGTTTTGATTTCCTCCAGTGCCGTTGCTGAATCCTTTTCCAGCAAAAGGTCATAAGCATAGGCATTGTTACAATGCGTTAAAGTATTGGTTACTTCTGTTAAAGAACTTGCCACGCCTTTACCATGGAGGATGTACAGTAATTTTGGCTGTCCCTGATTTTCTTCCACATCTTCTATCAGAAACATGGTAATAATCACAACTTCTTCCATGGGAAGCGTAATCCCGAACACTTCTTCAAAGCGCTGTGCAAACTGTAAAGAAACTCCATATTCTTTTGGATATTCCTGCACAATCTGAATTACTTTTTCATTGTTTACACGTGAAGAGGTAAACTGATGATTTAACAAAGAATTCATATGCAGACATAAGCCATAAAAGACGTACGATTTAAAATCTCTGTTTAATTCCTGCTTACATATCTTCATCAGATTCTGCACCATATGAATAAGATGCGGATCAACAATCTTAGACAACTGTTCAATATCATACGTGTCATCAAAGCTTTGAGAATACTTATATTTCCTGAACAGATTATCCACATGTGTATTGATGACATCATGAATTGTATCTTCTTTAATACCCCTTTTTGACAGCTCCGTATATTGTGTACGCATGTCCGTATACAGGTCACGACTCTTATCCATATCACTGTACAGGCAATATTTCTGATGACAATCATAGATAAACAGATTCTGCTGCCCAATCAATTCAAAGATATCATTAGAATGACTGCGCATATACATAAGACTTCTTTGTACCATGACACTGAAATCGGATACTGTCACTTCAATATTAGACTCTGTCTGGTCCATGCAGCGCACAAACGCAGTGGCACAGGCTTTCTTGATTTCAATTTCCAGATTTTTAATATTATGCGGAAAATCTGTCAATAGCAGTGCTTCCAGTACTTCTCTTCTGATTTCTACATCTCGCTGTGCATTATTCGCTTCAATAGTAAAAAAGTAATGTATCAGATCCAGTTTTTCTGTTAAGGGTCTGTCCTTAAGCTCAGGAAGCTCAATAATCATAGGAATTCTTTCCGCAAACTGAGATACGGAAGAAGGATGACATGCCATCACAAGAAAAACATTTTTGCAGTCAAGATATGCTTTTTTATCTTCTGTATAGATTCTTCCGGTCTCCAGAAAGATGTCAATAAGACTTCTCTGTCTGGGACTCAACATATCCGCATGGTCTATAAACAACATACCCCCACGTGTACGTCCAAAATAACTGTCTTCAAGTCCTTTTACAGTATTTTTTTCACATCCAAACAGAATAGATTCTATTTCCTGTGTATTTTCTTTATAGTGGTGGCAATTGATCTTGAAAACAACACTGTTTTCTTGAAATACACCAGCATATTTTGCATATTCATACATGGCATATACAAATCTGGTTGTACCACATCCCGGTTTGGCACTGACCAGTACATTCAGACTATGCCGAGGATATAAAATAGCTGCCTTGGCAATCTGTAACGGTTTTGCAAGAGACCCCTGTTCTCCTATCAGAAACTTATCTCCGTATTTCTGTACAGTATCTTCCTTCTGCTTTAATGTATACAGTACAGGTCTTGTATTGGTCTTTTGCAGCTTACCTTCTTTCACAAGTTCATTTAATAACGCAGATACATTGGATCTTTGAAGCTGATACTGCTGAGCAATCATGATGGTACTGATACCCTCTTTATAAGTTTCATTGGTCATCAGTTCTTTCTGTATGAATTCAAATATGGTTTCCTTGGTTGTTTTCATATCTCCACCTCAAATATCTCCAAAATCTATACACATTATACACTACACACCTCGATGCATTCCTATTCTGTATATCATTCTTTTTTTACAGGAAATTCTTTGAACCAGTCAATAAGATAGGAGGAAATGGTCACTGTTAACAAAGAAAAGGCAATTCTTCTTAATGGAATATATGTTAAGGACAGCATCAGTACCGCAACATCTGTAAAAAGATACGAACGGGCCAGTTTCCACCCTGATACACGCGCAATGGTTAAAGCAAGGGCATCATCTCCACCACTGGAACCACCTTGTCGTACAATCAAGCCAACTCCAATGCCCACAAACAGCCCTCCTAATACAGCTGCTGTCAACGGATGCTGCGATAAATCCGGCAGCATAAAGGGAAAGCATTCCCAGATTTTATAGAAGATTGACACAAAAGATGTGGAAATAACAGAAATTTTAATAAATCCTCCTCCAAGATACTTCCATGCCAATGCATAACACACAATATCCAATACAGGTGTGATGTACGCTGGAGAAATATGCAGCCAGTTTTCCACCAGTAACATCAGCCCTATCACTCCACCTTCTGTAATATGCGTACGCTGATGAATATTATGAATACCAAACGTACATATCATGGCTCCCAGCACAATCATCAATATTTTTTTCAATGTCAATCCTTCAAGACACCTTTCCAGGCATCGTCGAAAGTGTATCCTCATTTCTTTTTACCTCCTTGAAACTATCTGTCTTACTACTATAAACCGTATAGTAACTATACAGTCACAGAGCTTCATGCATCAATTATTTTCCATCGATGAATTCTCCATACTCCAGAATATTTCCAGACAGACTTTGATTTTCTACAATATAATCGGTCTTTTCTGTCCTGCCTATATCAACCCAAACAACGGCTACAGGTATTATAATGCCTATCAGTCAGATGAGCTGGATTCCATCTGCATCATGAAAAGAATTGGATTTTCTCTGGAAGTAATCAAGTCCCGTATTGAGCATCGTTGTACACACCTCGAACAATCAACTTCTATTTCAGAAAAACAGTACAAATATACCCATAAACCATAAAAAAGTACAGTACCTTCTGCTACAGAAAGTAGATTCCACTTATACAAAGGAATCTGTCAGTATGGTCATAAAAAGAACCGATACAGGAATTCCTCCTTATACCGGTTCTTTACATATATCTAGTTCTTTGCCTTAACAAGTTTATGAATCACTACGCTCATCACAATGGTAATAACCATGCATGGAAGTGTATTGCCTACAAGGGTATCCACCCCCATCAGATAACGATAGACAATAAATCCAAGCAACCATAATCCAAGGTTCAATACATCAAAAGTCTTATCACTCTTATCATTTTTTAAGATAAAGAAATCTGCAATCTGAATTGCAATCATAGGTGCAAATACAGAACCAATGAGATACAGAAAATCTGTGATATTATCCATTGGATAGACAATGGCGCCAATAGTTCCGATAATGGTTACCACAATAGCCACATATTTTCCATTCCACTTTGGGACGATGGATTCATTGGAAATACCTGCAGAATAGGCATCCAGGAAAGTGGTTGTTACAGTAGAGAAAACAATAATCAGTAAGCCTGCAATACCAAGACCTGATTTGATCATGATCTGAGCAATATCGTATTCCCCTGTAAATACAGCAGCCCCTAATCCAATCAGATACATCCAGCAACTGACCACACCATACACAATACTGCTGACAAGACTTGCCTTGACAGGCTCTTCAGCTTCTCTTGTATAGTCACTGATTAATGGCAGCCAGCTTAACGGCATGGCAACAGCCAGTTCTACACCTGCTCCAAATGTCATGGCTTCTTCAGCAATCATTGCTACATTTCCACCAAAGAAAATAAATTTACTGAGTAGTAAGGTCAGTATACATAAAGCAACCATGGCCACTGTATTGATTTTACCAAGATTGGTAATTCCTATAGCAATCCAGACTAAAATCAATCCACCGATGATAACACTCCAGATCCAGGCACCGGTATGCATGATACCATCTGCTGCAAGAGCTCCATCATAAATCATGATGGCAGTCCATCCTACAAGCTGTAATACATTCAGTGCTGCAAATAAGAGACAACCTTTCTGTCCAAAACTCATTTTGGTGGAATCCATGGCACTTAATCGTTTCTTACCACCAATTACACCTGCAAGAAATAACAGGACACATCCAATGATATGACCAATCACAATAGCCAGAATACCATTCTTGAACCCCAGTGGAGCAAGATACGTACCTGTTAAAATTTCTGCAATGGAGACGCCTGCCCCAAACCAGATCAGGGCATTTTCAAATAAAGAGGTTTTCTTCATTCAGCACTCTCCTTTGTAAATTCATTATTGATGGCAAAAGAATGATCCATAGGACCTGAGCCCTTACCAAGATCCAGCATGGCATTTAATGCCCCAGAGATATATGCCTTGGCGCGTTCCACAGACTGATCCAGTGTAAATCCCTTGGCAAGATTTGAAGCAATAGCACTGGATAAAGTACAGCCTGTGCCATGTGTATTAGGATTTTGAATACGTTTTCCCTTAAACCATGTATATGAACCTTCTCTGTACAGTAAGTCATTGGCATCATTAATCTGATGCCCACCTTTTACAAGAGTAGCACATCCAAACTTCTGACAGATGATTTCTGCAGCCTGAATCATTTCTTCTTCATTGGTAATAGACATTTCTGCAAGTACTTCTGCTTCAGGAATGTTTGGCGTAATCACTGTAGCAAGAGACAGTAATTCCTTCTTTAAAGTTTCAATTGCATCATCACTGATCAGTTTTGCGCCACTTGTAGCTACCATAACAGGATCTACCACAATGTTTTTTGCATCATATTGATGTAATTTTTCTGCAATTGTCTGAATCAGTGCTGAACTGGAAACCATACCAATTTTCACCGCATCCGGATAAATGTCTGTAAAAATGGCATCCAGCTGTTCTCTAAGGAACTCTGGTGTAGCTTCCATAATATCTGTGACCCCTAATGTATTCTGAGCCGTCAGTGCAGTAATTGCACTTGTCGCAAATACGTGATTTGCGCACATAGTTTTGATATCCGCCTGGATACCAGCGCCTCCACTGGAATCACTTCCAGCGATTGTTAATGCTGTTTTCATAGTTATACTCCTTCCTGCATTACTTTTGTAGTGCGGCATAAGGTGGTGCCCCCAATGTACCGCATTTTCTTTTATCTCCCTTGTTAAAAAACTAAAAAGCTACAGATAACCCGATCTGCAGCTAACTCACAAGAAAGAAACTATTTCCCTACGTTGGCATTATCCACATCAGGTTACGGGTCAAGGTCTAACCTACTCTCAGCCATTCAGCTCCCCTTTTTAACACCGTCTATTATAAGACCTTACAGGAAAGTAAATCAATACAATGAAAGAAATTACATTTTTTCGCTGTATAAAAACATTACAGAAATCTCATATGCCAAAGAAGATTCTTCAGATTGACAAACGCATTCTCCACTTTTACAATTTTTATAGCTAAAGAAGTCAATTTAAAAACCACCATTTATACCTATACCAAAATTCACTTTGAATATCAAAAACATATCCGTACCCCGTATAAAAAACAACATACAGGATACCTGTTTTAAAGGAGAACGACTATGCCTTCTTTTAAAGAAACTTTTACCTTTCAAACCTTCGATACAAGTCCGGTACCGTATTCAGTACTGGAAATTGTCCTCAACGAAAATGGAAAACCAATAGACGGTATCTACCGTTATTGCAATCAGGCATTTGCAGATTTGAAAGGATATGATTTATATGCCCTGGTAGACCATTCTCTTTCCAAATTATACCCTGTTGTAGATTTCAAAGCACTGCAGGTATTGTACCAGGCATCTTATGAAAACAAATCCTGCAAACTGAATGCCACTGCAGGAAAAAACTATGATGTTATCATCATGCCGATTGGTAAGTCCGGCTATTGTTGCACCATATATTACGAAACAGATAAAAACAGACAGATAAATGATGTAGATGAAGATGTCGTTTTAAAAAAAGCTGTTTGTTGATTATGTGTCTTTATATCACATTGAACTGAATTCCGGTAAGTTTGAAATATTGAAAATGGGAAACAATACCAATGTCATTGATCTTATCAACAAAGATGATATACCTTTAACCCATTTCGATGCCTATACTCAAAAGTATGCACAGAGTTTTGTTGACTGTGAGGAAAGAAAAGACTTTCTGAACTGGCATGCCTGTAAAACCATGAAAGAAGCTCTGTCCAAAACGGATAAGATCAGTTATTACTATCACAGCACCTCATTAAAAGGGTATCACAAATACTATGAAGCCTATGCAGTGAAAGGGGAAGTAACTGATACTTCTTTCCATATCTTTTTAGGCTACAGAAACATTGACAATATTTTAAGTAAAGAAAAAGCTATTCAGCAACAATTACAAAATGCGCTCAATGACACAAGAAAGAGTCATGAAATCATTGATTCCATAGCCAGGGCCTACCAGTATATCTCCATCATCGATATTCAGGCAGATACCTTTGAAGAGATCTACAACAAAGACAGAAATACTATGCACTATGCAAAATCAGGCAAATTATCCACTGGCAACAGTATCCTTGGTCCAAAAGTAGTGGCAGAAGAATACCATGATATCTACCTGCAATTCACAGATATTTCCACTCTTGCAGAGCGTATGAAAAACGAAGAAACCATTGCATTAGAATACAGAATGAAAAATGGTGACTGGCATAAAATGCGTTTTATTGAAAAAAGAAGAGATGCTGAAGGGAATGTCACTCATGTCTTATGTGCTGTAAGAAGTATCAGTGATACAAAGAAACACGAAGAGGACCTCTTATATCAGGTAGCTGAGGCTAAGAAAGACAGTGCTGTCAAATCTCGTTTCTTATCCAACATGTCTCATGATATCCGTACACCGATGAATGGTATCATTGGTATGATTGAAAAAGCCAATCGTCATCCTGAAGATATGCAGTTGCAACAGGAATGCAGAGACAAACTGATAGAATCTTCCAAATCCCTTCTTGCTTTAGTCAATAATATTCTGGACATGACAAAATTAGAAGCAGATTCTATGGAAGTACACGAAATACCATTTGACCTGATTGAAACTGTCATCAAAACTAACAGCAGTTATCAGAGTCTTGCCGAAGAAAAAGGCATAGAGTATATAGTTGACTGGGATAAAACATATCTGAAGCACACTGCTTTAATCGGAGATCCTGTCTACTTTGAAAAAATAATGGGGGCTATCCTCAGCAATGCCATCAAATTTACAGAACCAGGTGACACCATTCATATCTGGGGAAAAGAAACAGAATGTGATGATAACACCGTCACCTATTCCTTTGGATGCGAAGACACCGGTATTGGTATGAGCAAAGAATTTCTCCCTCATGCCTTTGACCAGTTTACACAGGAACATGAAGATGGCAGAACAAAATATGAAGGCTCCGGATTAGGTCTTGCCATCGCAAAAAAAGCCGTAGAACGTTTAGATGGTACCATTGATATCCAAAGTGAAAAAGGCAAAGGTACTTCTGTATTTATCACCTTGCCATTCCGCCTTGGAAAAGAAGAGAATACTGAGCACATTATCGATACTTCTGATATATCCTTAGAAGGAAGGCATATTCTTGTAGTAGAAGATAATGAGCTCAATGCAGAAATCGCAAAATTCATGTTGGAGGATAACGGCATGATTGTTGACTGTGCATTTGATGGCATGGAAGCTATACAGAAATATACAAAAGCGGATATTGGTTACTATGACTGTATTCTCATGGATATCATGATGCCGCATATGAATGGATGGGATACGGCAAGAAAAATCCGTTCTTCAAAGAAAGAAGATTCCAGAACCATTCCTATCATTGCCATGAGTGCCAATTCTTTCTCTGATGATATCAATAAGAGTTACCTTTCCGGCATGAATGCCCATCTTTCCAAGCCTTTGGATATCAACTCGTTACTAAATGAGTTAAAAAGAGCCGTATATATCGCCCATATATCACAGGAGCAACTATGAAGAAAAACGTATATACTCTTTTGAAAAACCTGACTGGATCCATTATCGGAGTATACATAGGCTATTGTCTTGCTACGTATATTGACTATAGAAGACATTCACAGCTTTATGCCATGCCATCAGCCTCATGGTACACAGAGCTGTTGCCAATTGGAATACTGACAATTTTTCTTTGTCTGATTCTTTCAGGGATTCGTTACCTTATAAAGAAAAAAGCAAACAGTATTTCAGATCTATAATGTCGAAAAGTCAGAATTCAAACTTAAAAGTAAAAATGAGAAGAACTGTTGTACCAGCAATTCTTCTCTTTTACTATACTTTTTATTCAATCGGTTTCAGATAGAATCCACCATAGAAATTTTCTGTCTTCATGACATTCACTATCACATGAGGATCCACAGTACGCATCAAAGCGACCATTTCCCCCACTTCATAACTGCTGACAACCACATGAATCAAAGAAATACTTCTTCCGGAATACCCTCCGATACCATCTACACGACTTAAACCATGATGATAGTTTTTAATCAGACACTGAATGACTGCATCCGGTTTGGAGGTAGTAATCTGCAGAGTCATGCGCGCATAACGGTTATAGAATGTATCAATGGTTTTAGTGGAAATAAACTGAAACAGGATAGAATAGCCTGCATTTTCCCACCCAAACATCATTCCAAAGATAATCAATAAGCACGCATTAAAGATAAATACGTAACTGAAAATAGACTTGTTCTTCTTATTACTGATGTATAAGGCTATAAAGTCTGTTCCACCTGTTGAAGCATTGGCTTTTAAGGCAATAACTGCCTGCATTCCATACAGAAAACCACCAAATATAATATTTAACAGACGATCATCAAATAATGCCTCAAAATGTATTACCTTCAGGAAAAAGGAAGCAACGATTACCTGCAATAAGGAAAAGAAAGTAAATCTTTTACTGATACTTTTACAGCAGAAAAGAGCAATTGGTATATTTAAAACCAGCATACCCAGAGAAGTTGAAAATGTAAAGCCAAAGTAAGTACTTGTAATCTTCTCCACAAGAATAGCCACACCTGTAAAACCTGAACTCAGCAGATTTAAAGGTCTCATGAAAACCTGAATAATGGTTGCCTGCATAAAACCAGAAAGTATTACCGCACAAAGAGTTACCAGATTTCTAAATTCTTTATACTTATTCAGCTCTTTCAACATACACTGTTCACAATCTTTCTGACTAATGCTTCATCCACTACATCATAGTCATTTTCATGAGGTGCTGATGCATAGCAGTAATTGACACATTCCCCGCTTGTAGTTGGATCATTTCTCCAGCTCTTACAGGAACTGTGTACCTGCCAGATACCTGTTTTTTCCATCATTTCCAGTGCATTGGACGCATTCATACCGCTTCCTGCAAGAATCTGTATCTTGTCGCCATATTTTTCCTGCAGATGTGCAATCATGTCAATACCTTCCATTGCCTTAGGTTTTAACCCACTTGTCAACACGCGGTCTACATGCAGATCAATCAATGTTTCCATGGCCTTATCCGCGTCTTTAACGCAGTCAAAGGCACGATGGAACACAACTTCTCCAGTATATTCCTTAATAATAGCAATCATTGTCTTTGTCTGTTCCACATCGATTTCGCCCTCTTTGGTAAGACAGCCAAAGGCAATACCATCTGCACCATTTTCCATCATCAATCGTGCATCCACTTTCATCGTTTCAAATTCTGCTTCTGTATAGCAGAATCCTGCTCCACGTGGTCTTACCATGGTGATGACCTTTAAATCCGTATGTTTCTTTGTCAGAATCAGTGAAGCAAGAGTTGGTGTCAGACCACCTAAATATAAAGCACTGTTTAATTCAATTCTCTTTGCTCCACCTGTATAACTTGCCAGGGCATCCTCATAAGATCCGCAGCAAACCTCAATAACTCTTTCCATACATCCCTCTTTTATCCGGCATAATGCCATGCATATCTATTATACTCCTTGAAACACTTTATTCTTCTACCGGCGCCATTCTTACACGCATGTAATCTTCCAGCCATTTTTGGCTTGCCACCTCAAATGTGCAGTGACCATCTGCCTGACGTTTTACAAGATATACAACTGGTTCTACATCAGATGTAGCTACAGAAAAAGAGAAACCTTCAATATTGGTAGCACATCCAAATTCTCCTTTATTGTTTAATGCAACTACAGATAAATCCCCTGCAACCTGTCTTCTTTTCTTCAGACTGGCATCAAGATCATTCACTGCTTTTTCACATGCTTCCTGTGGAGTCAGACCTTCCTTCATTAATCTGACAATCTCATAGGAAATGCATCCTTTCATCAGATCTTCTCCTAAACCTGTAGCTGTAGCACCACCTGCTTCACTGTCTGCATAGAAACCGGAACCTACAAGTGGAGAATCTCCGATACGACCTGGTTTTTTCATGAACAGACCACTAGTGGAAGTACCTGCAACCACTGTCCCCATCTCATCAAGACATACCATACCTACTGTATCATGTCCATTGTATGGTTTTAATTCCTGTGCCTGTTTTTCCAGTTCCTTTTTCTTTTTACGATAGAACTCCTTAGCACGATCTGTTAACATTTCCTTTTCTTCAAAGTGATGTTCACGGGCATACTTTTCAGCTCCATAGCTGACAAGTATATTGTTTACTTTTTCTTCACTCAGTTTTTTAGCAATACTGATAGGGTTGGCAAAATCCTTGATAGCGCATATTGCACCTACATCAAATGTATCCCCGTTCATATATCCGGCATCTAATTCCACAACTTCATCTTCATTTGGTAATCCACCATATCCTACAGATTTATAGTATGGAAAATCCTCTACTGCTCTTATAGCTGTTTCAATAGCATCAGCTGCCTTACCATTATTATCCAGCTGTTCAAATCCCTGTTCTATTCCTTCTTTGGCCATACGCCATGTTGCAATGATTCCGTGCATAGTTCCTCCTGATAAACAGATATCTGAAACAGAATCTGTTCATTACTATCTTGTACCACTTCAGTCAGGAAATCAAATGAAAACAGTGCCATTATGAAGCACTGTAACCATTTATTCTTAAACAACTATATGTTGTAATACCAAGATGTAGATACCATCTTCTTCCACACTGCCACATATCTCATCAGCCATAGCTTTCACCACTTCGTAAGCATTCCCCATGCCAATACCAGCTCCAGCTGCCTGAAACATATCGATATCATTAGCTCCGTTTTCAAAGGCAACAGCTTCTTCTTTTTAATAGTGGTATCCGTATGTATACACTGGTTCTTTTGAGTTTCTGAAGTAACAGATATTTTCAGAAAATCTAACCAGATATCAGACATAGCTTCACGCAGTTTTATTTCATATCCAAATGCCTGTTTGCTTAGGTAAAAAACTTCTCGTATTTTATCCGGCAAAACTTTCTGTTCATAAATACCTGCAGTCAGAGGCATCATTTCTGCCCCCTCAGAAATCAATGGTGAAATATATTTCTGATCTATCCTGCTATCAGATTTTCCACTTACCAATGCAGAATCAAAAATATGTAACAGCTGTACAGTATTGTTATCCACAGGTTTTGTCCTATGCAATACATTGGTATTCAGCATTCCGCCACTTCCTTCAGGAAATACATACTCTCCATGTGGCGTATAGTATTGGACTGCGCCATGTTCTACATAGAATATTTCCACGGTAATAAAAAGATGTAGTTTTACCTACACCTTCAATCAGGATATGTAATATTTCCAAGAATGACTTTCTGTTTTGCTCCGGTTGCCTCAGGCACATTGGAGAATCTTTGATGCATGGTCTCATTGCCTAAAATCACAAAAGCAATGGCCTCTTTGTCATCTGAAGAATATCCCTTATCTTCCTGTATACATACCTTTTGTTCAGGAAGTTCTTTCTGCAACATTTCACGTAAGGTTGCATTATATGCACCTCCACCACCAAGAATGACTTCATGGATATCATGGAATGGCAGTACAAATAAACGATAGTTTTCTGCAATACTGTACGCTGTAAACCATGTAAGTGTGGTAATGATATCCTCTTTTGGTACATAACTGTATCTTTGTAAAAGTTCCTTTGTCATGTATTCTCCAAACATTTCTCTTCCGGTAGTTTTTGGTGGAACCTGTTGAATATACGGATGATGCATCAGTTCTTCCTGCATTTCCTTACAGATTTTTCCAGTACGTGCGATATTTCCATGATCATCATAAGGTCTATGAAACAGACATTGCATTGCTTCATCAATCATCATATTCCCTGGACCTGTATCAAAAGCTTTCACCTCATCAATGGAACAGTCTTTTGGTAATACAGTCACATTACCAATACCGCCAATATTCTGTAATGCCACACCATATTCCTTCTTCCTATATAATAAGTACTCACTGTACGGCACTAATGGCGCACCTTCTCCTCCTGCAGCCATATCTTTCGTACGGAAATCAGCAACAACAGGGCAACCACAACGTTGTGCTATCACTGCACTTTCTCCTATCTGCAATGTACTTGACACATACCCGTCATGGCCTTTGGGAATATGAAAGATTGTCTGACCGTGACTGGCAATAAATCCCAGTTTCTTAGTGTCTGTATGTGCCTTATCACATACATGCTGTGCAGCTTTTGCAAACAGTTCTCCCAGTTCAAAGTTTAAAGAACAGATAAGTTCTGTTGTTGCCTGATTGGCACAGCATTTCTTTATTTTTTCTTTTATATCTACAGGCATAGGCCCACTGTGGAAGGCAATCTGAGAAATCCTTGTCTTTTCTGCACATCCACTGACTTTGCAAAGAACCGCATCAACACCATCCAATGAGGTTCCTGACATTAACCCAACTGCGAACATACTTTTCCTCTTTCTGTTATTTTGAATCTACTTCATGTAATAATTCTCTTGTTTTCACCAGATCCTGTTTTGTCTGCTCTACATTTTCCTTGGCAATACCGTAATAAATAAGGTCTGTTAAAATCAATGAAGCATTTCTGGATAATATTGCTCCAAGACGCAGTTCCTTTTCCTCTAACGGCATATACAGTTTTACATCTGCTTCTTTTGCCAGGGTACTTCTGACATTGTATTGTGTAATGGCAATGACAGGTGTACCGTTCTTTTTTGCATATTTCACTGCAGCATTTACAAGATTGGTTTCTCCGGAATAACTGATGGCTACTAAGACATCTTCCGGTGTAATATGTGCAATACGCGCCAGTAATACGTGCGCATCTTCATGATAAATAACGGAGCGATGTAATCTTGTCAGTTTCTGCATCATATCTGTACAGACAACACCACTTCCTCCGATTCCCACAAGATAAATATTGGAAGCCTGTAATAAATACTGAATCGCCGCATTCAGTTCATCTGTATTCAGTAATTTATACGTCTGTTCCAGTGTATTTCTGGAAATCTTCTGCACTTTACGCACCATGGTTTCAATGGAGTCTTTTTCTTCGATCAGCACATGATACAAATCATCATTTTCTTTATCATCTTTTGCAAGATCCATCTTCAAAGCAGGCAGACCTTTATAGCCAAGCTTCTTTGAAAAACGAATCCACGCTGCAGGAGAAGTATCACTTTCCCTGGCAAGTTCCTGGGCGGAGCCCTCCACCACTTTTTCAGGATTCTGCAATATGTATTCCGCAATTCTTTGTTCTGTGGATGTAAATAAAGCACCTGCCTCTTTGATCTTGAATAAACAACTCATACATCGACCCCCTCCATTGCGTAAAGTATACCATTTTTCAGTATTTATGCGCTATTTGGATACCAGCTCTTTTGCAAGATGGCAAGCGCCGATGACAGGTGAAACCATCGGATCATGTAACTCTAAATTTGTGTGACAGTACTTTTGAAACGGTTCTTTGATTAATAAATCACTGTTCCATACCCCACCTGCATAACTGACACATACTGTTCCTTCAAAGTGATGTGACAAAGTATTGGCAAGCTGAGCCAATTCTTTTGCAGCCTCTTCATAAATTTGTAATGCATATCTGTCTTGCAGTTTTGCAAGTTCATAGACATACAGAGCAAGCTTTGCAAAATGCTGTCTGCTTTGATAGGCAGGCTGGTTCAGTAAATCAATCACATCGTAAGGATTGTCCAGCTTCATCCGTTTGCAAAGATACTCCTGTAAAAGGGTTTCTTCACTTCTTCCATCCACCTGTTTGGTAAAGACTTCCAGTAAACGTTTTGCAATCCAGTAGGCACTGCCTTCATCTCCAAGAAGACCTCCCCACCCTCCACAGCGATATCTTTGACCATTCACACTGGCAAGTCCTATAGACCCTGTTCCTGCTATCAGTAAAATTCCATCGTTTCCAAGGAACGCACCGTGTAACGCAATGTCGGCATCACTGACAATATGATACATAAATCCTTCAAAGCTTTTCTGACAGATATCTTCAATCTTATGACGTAATACCTGGTTATTGCCATACCCCGCAAGCCCTGCACAGATAACTGTATTATGCGCAGTAACAGATGGTACATGTTGCTGTATATCCAGCAATCCCTTCTGAAATATCTGTACTGCCTCTTCTTTTCCCACCTGTAATACGTGACAGGTAGGATAATTACAGGTATACAGAACCTGTTGATTTTCATCCATACAGGCAAAGGCTGTTTTTGTACCGCCTCCGTCAATGCCTATAAAATATCTCATACTTCACGGTTCCTTTCTTCTTTCATAAACTGCTGGTACCAGTAAAAACTGTCTTTCTTATATCTTTTATACGTACCATTTCCAAGGTTATCCGCATCTACATAGATAACACCATATCTTTTTTCCATTTCACAGCTTCCAGCAGATACGATATCGATAACACCCCACATGATATATCCCAAAACATCCACACCATCTTTCTGTGCTTCTTTAATCTGCTCAAAGTGTTCTTTCAGATAGGCAATACGATACGCATCATGGATCTTACCGTCGTGTTCCAGTACATCTTTTGTACCAAGACCATTCTCTGAGATAAAGACTGGTTTTTGATAACGATCATAGACTCTGTTTAAAGTCACACGTAATCCTACAGGATCAATCTGCCAGCCCCAGTCTGTTGCTTTAAGATATGGATTCTTTACAGTAGCTACTAAATTTCCTGCTGTCTTTTCCTTTTCTTCACAGGAAGTCACTGAAGACTGATAATACGAGAAAGACACAAAGTCTGCAGTATGTGCAGAAAGTACCTGTCTGTCTTCTTCTGTAATATGCAGTCTGACCTGTTTTTCCTCAAAGAAACGATGCATATACGAAGGATAATATCCTCGTGTTAACACATCTGCACAAAACCATGTGTTGCGATTTTCTTCTTCAATTGCCTTCATGTTATCTTCCGGTTTACTGGAATACGGATAATAACAAAAACTTGCGACCATACATCCAAACAGTCCTTTTACTTTCATACTTCGTCCAAGTGCAATCACTCTGGCACTTGCGACAAACTGATGATGCAAAGACTGGAATACTTCACTGAGATTATAGGGAGAACCGTTCTCTTTGACCAAAGCCACACCATTAAATGGTGAAAAATAGCCTGCATTGATTTCATTAAACGGAAGGTAATACGCAATATACTCTCCCCAGTTTTCAAATATTGTTCTGCAATAGCGTACATACAGATCTATGAGTGTACGATTTTTCCATCCACCGTATTTTTCCACCAGATGTAACGGCACAGCATAATGTGTCATGGTCAGAAATACTTTCATACCTGCTTTGCGTATTTCTTCAAACACTTCGTTATAATATCGGATACCTTCAGCATTTGGTTCTGCTTCATCTCCACATGGATACAGTCTTGCCCAGCTGATGGACAGTCTGTAAATATCTATTCCAAGTTCTTTCAAAAGACCAATATCCTCTGCCGTATGATAATATCCTCTGGATCCTTCACGAAAAGGATAAATGTTTTCTGTATCACTCTTTGCTTTTTCTATGGCCTCTCTGTCTAACAGACGTGTAGCAGTAGTGGCATTGGAAGTTCTTTTCTGATATAAACGGCAATCCTGCGTATCCATTCCTTTACCACCTTCCTTCCAGCCACCTTCATACTGGCTGGAAGCCGTAGCTCCACCCCACAATATTTTCTTACACATACATGACTCCTTTTTAAAATAAGGTGACACCACCTTGATGCCACCTGTATATTTCTTTTCTGATTTCCAAAAACTGTTTATCTATTCAGCATTCTGTGATGTTTTTCAGTAAAGCGAAACTTCTGCCATGGTCGAATATTGTCCAGCAAAAACAATTCTTCCTGACGTATTCTTCCCACAACACTGGATTTTCCGGAATTCTTCATTGTCTTTTTAACAATCTGCAATTCACCGGCATAATGTCCGTATTCACTGCTTTCAATGACAATATCTCCCGGCTGTAAAGTTTCTTTGGGATTGATTAACGTAAATGTATGCCCTTTATACTTTACCCGGCTTTGCGTGGAACGAATCATATACTCGTTAATATCACCTCTGTTAAAATGCAGTTCTTCAAACAGAATCTTTCTTTCCACTTCAGGAAGACTTTCAGATACTTCTTCCACTTCAAATGTGACCATCTGTAAGTCGAGATTTTTTAAAGCTTCTGTTTCTTCTTTGGAAGGATAACAGTTGGAAATAATCATATCTTCTACACAATCCAGACTGATCAGATGTTTGATCTGTACATCCAATGGTAAATGTCTGTGCATTTCCAGTGTCGGTAAGCCATCTGTAACAGGCCATGGTCCAAAAGTATCTGTGTTCTGGCTTGTCACAAAGGCAGCAGTACGTACACCGTACTTACGAAATCTCTCAGAACATTTCAGGAAATACGATAATGGTAATCCTGAATACTGATGAGGATAGAAATTATGACATCCACATAAATGATAACGATCAGGGCAATAGTCCATAATAGTATCTATGGTAGATACATCATTACTCATATTGATTTCAATCATCAATCCATACGGGTTATAGGTCATGACTGCTTCTTCATTACCTGTGAATCCCATATCCAGACGCAGTCCATCCGCGTAAATTTCACGAAAAAAAGACAGGTCCTGATAAGAAATACCCAAAGTGGAAAATACACGTGGTGAAACATCCATAAAGATTTCAAAGCCCTTTTCTTTTGCAAAGCGATTCACTTCCATGAATTCTTCTTTGACAGCCTCTTTTGGCTTATTGATAGATAACAGGCAGGAAAATATACGTGAACATCCCGCATCTGCCATCAGTGCAATATAGGCTTTCATTTCCTTTACAGTAGATTTTTCAGGATATATAGAAATTCCAAGTCTTCTCATACTTACCTCTTATTTTTCTTCTTTCAGCAATCTGGCATCATACCACAGGAAAAATGGCAGATAGCAAAGAGCAGAAAACAATACCAGTCCAACACTGACCATAAGTACTCTTAAAGAAATACCGGAAGTCAGCATACTTCCTATAAAGAATGGGGCAATCCATGGTGCAAGAACATGAGGTACAGGAATATATCCTGTCCTCATCAGCACATAAGCAATACACCCGCTCAGCATGGATACTGCAAAAAACGGAATTTTCAGATACCTGTTTTCTACAATCGGCATACCGAAGATGACTTCTTCATTAATATTAAAAATAGCTGAAGATAATGCATTGGCTTTTAAAGCCTGCATATGTTTACTTTTTCCAAACAGATAACACACAATGCATAAGCCAAAAGTAGCACCACTTCCACCAATCCATACAAACCACTGATAGAAAGCTTCACTTCCAATGTACATGATTTCATTCTGTGTTAATACCGCATATAAATTCATCAGTAACATCTGTGTCCAGAATGGACGTAAGATGGTTCCAAGTATAGATACACCATGGATACCTTTTATCCAGAAATAACAGGTAAGACCAATAATTACAAGGATAGAAGGTAACGTGGATAAGGCATATACCAGCACCTGCAGTGGCACAGTCATTGCAATCATCACTGTATCTGGTATCAAAGTCAGTAAACCAAGCATTCCAAAAACAGTGACTGGCACAAGCAGTTTTACTATGTATTGAGAAACAGAAGGCGGAAGGTGTTTCCATTCCGTCTTCTGTTTTTCCAGTATCTGTACGATTTTCAATAAACCGCTGATCATCACCATATCCAAAATACTCATCCATAATGTGGCACTGAAACGTCCTGTCATCAGGATACTGCAAAGACACCCAACAATCAGACATAGCAGTGTATCCATCTGTTTCTGTCTGGCATAAGCACAGGCAAATACTGCACTGAAAAGAATGGAATGATAACTTAGAACATAGAGGATACATTCTTTCAGAAATAATACATTGCATAAAGAAGAAACTACATATACCAAAGAAATACCTGCAATCCATATCGTCAAAGAAACATAGGTATTTCTCATGATCAGGAACATATCTGTCTGGGAAATATTGGCTATCCACTGATCCAGTTTATTACTTAATCGCATTTTTGATAAAGTGATTTCCTTTTTCCAGTCTTTCTTTTGCCGTGGCATAATCACACTGCAATAAGATCATGACAATGGCAGTCTTGGGATTTCTTCCGCTTTCTTCAAAAGCTTTTTCTGCTGTTGTATACTCACAGTCTGTGGCTTCCATAATAATACGCTTACCTCGTTCCACCAGTTTGGCATTGGATGGTTTTACATCCACCATTAAATTCTGGTAGGTTTTCCCAACGCCAATCATAGAAGCAGTAGAAATCATATTCAGGACCATTTTCTGTGCTGTACCTGCTTTAAGTCTTGTAGAACCTGTCAGTACTTCAGGCCCTGTATTCAGATCTATGGCAAGTTTTGCCACTTTTCCGATTTCACTGTCAGGGTTGCAGGCAATGCTGACAGTGACTGCACCGATTTCATTTGCCTTTTTCAATGCGCCAATAGTATGAGGTGTACGTCCACTGGCCGCAAGTCCTATGACAACGTCTTTACCCGTCACACCCGCATTTACAATGTCGGTTGCGCCAAGTTCTTCATTATCTTCAGCGCCTTCTTTGGCCTGTACAAATGCTTCATAACCTCCTGCAATCAACCCTGTGACCTCATTGGTTGTGCTGAATGTCGGTGGACATTCCACCGCATCCAGTACTCCAAGCCTGCCACTGGTTCCACTGCCTATATAGAATAGTCTTCCACCCTGTTTCAGTGCTGCAACGACATATTCTACTGCCTGAGCAATTTCTTCCAGTTTATCTTTTACACAGAATGCCACTTTGGCATCTTCGTCGTTCATGATTGTCAGAAACTCCCTTAAAGATAAGGAATCTAACTGCATGGTTCTTGGATTACGTTGTTCCGTCGTCAAATGCGTAATTTGTACGCCTTTCACAATAACACCTCCCTAATCTGTCAGTTTTTCCAGTAAAATGGTTGTTTCTCCATCCACAAAATCCAGGATGTCGATATACTCCGGATGAATATATCCTATGACATTAGATCTTGCTTCGAACGGTAAATCTTTCTTAACAAGATAGACTTCACCGCTGTATCTTCCGGACAGCTGATTTTCCATCACAATGCATCCCCTTGGACGAACAGTGTTATGGTATACAGGAATGCCCTGTACTCTTGGCTGTATCACGCGAATCACACTTTCAGCCATATCACGTCTAACTTTCAGCTCTGTATCATAAAGATACTCATATCCCTGTTCCAGATGGCACTGGATACGCATCACTTTATGTTCCATGTATTCTGAAATAGCTTTTAATGTGGATATTTTAGCTTTGCTGTCTCCGATGAAAACATCTTTGATGCCGCAATCATGTATCAGTTCTACTGCAGCAACATACGGATGCATCGTACGATGTTTTTCCACTGTAGGTAATCCTTCATATAACGGGAATCGTTTTAAAGCATCTCCGCATACAAAGACCTGAATAGTACATCCAAAAGCCAGAAAATCTTCATTTTTCTTTTTGAAGTAGTCCAGATTCAGTCCTGTATTGGAATGCGGATAGAAGTTATGGGTTAAAGCAATCTTATCCAGATCCACACCTGCTTCCTTAGCCTGCTGTAAATACTTTCTGTCAATTACACTGGCATTTAACATCAGATAGAAATCTTTCTGCAAGGTCTTTACTACCTCAAAATCATCAAAGCCATAATCAAGACGCAATGCCGTAAAGCCCATCTTTTTCAAAGCTGCATAGTCATTTTTTTCTACTTTCAGCTTTTCAAAGGTAACCGGCGAAATATCCGGTACCAGTGCAATGCCATATTCTTTACATGCGTCTAAAAGTTTTGGAAGTTTTTCATCCAGTGTGGAATAATCTTCTTCCGGAATATGCAGTGAAGTAAATACATACTTCGCTCCACATTCTTTTGCCTGTTTAAGATACTCTAAATCAAAATCCTGAAAATAAATGGATATACCTAACATTATGCTTCCTCTGCCTGTTTTTCTTCTTCAAGGTCCTTACGTTCCATTGCTTTTACAAATGGATAGAACAACAAGAATAAGATAAACCATGCAAACAGAACAAACAATACTGCTTTTAAACTGCCTGCCTGACCTGTTGTGGCAATCAGTGTCTTAATAGGTGCAGGTACAATCCAAGGTGCGGATAATACAGGAACAGGAATCAGACCTGTCATTGTAAAGATAATTGCAAAGACAGCAATGAGTACATAGCCTAATACGAATGGAATCATCATTAAAGGATTTAACATGATTGGTAAACCGAAAATCAGTGGTTCGCCAATGTTGAAGATAGCTCCTGGTAATGCAAGGAATCCCAATGTACGGATACGCTTGGATTTGGAGAAGCACATGATGACTGCAAGTGGTACAAGACCTGTCCAGATATAGTTATCATAGAATAAGCTTGTGAACATGTATGGTAATGGTTCACCTGCTTCAAAAGCAACCTGGTTCATAGCTGTCATCTGAGTCCAGATAGGGCTTGCGACTGCACCAATCGCACTGGAGCCATGAATACCAACAGACCATAATGCACGGTTTAAGAAAGTAACCAATAATACAGTCCAAGGTGTGTCGGAACCTGTAACTAATGGTGAGAAGATCTTTGTGACCATGTTAGGTAAGTCAAAGCTTAATACAACTGCGATGATCCACCAGAAACCAATAACGAAGATACTTGGAACAAGAGCAAGGAATGCACTGGCAACCATTGGAGGTACACCTTCAGGCATCTTGATTGTCCATTTTTTATTAATAACAAAACGATAAATTTCGATTGTGACAATACCAACTAATAAAGCAACGAATACACCGGCTGCACCTAAGAACTTTGTAGGAACACCTGTAAAGCTTCCAGGTGTATCAGAACCTTCCACAACTGTAGCTACAGTCTGTGCAGGGATAACCAGGAAGAAAGATGACAATGCCAATACGATTGGTGCGATAAAATCAAGATTCTCTTTTTTATTCTTGTTATAGTATTCAATTGTCGCATATGCTACTGCAACAACTGCAAAGATAGCCATAAAACCTGTTCCAACACCGGAAGCTGCTGCCAGCTTCGCTTTGAAACCTGCAATTAATGTCTGCCATGCAGGTACAGGCATTGCGGCCAATAATAAGAAGATTGATCCGATAATCAATAAAGCTGTGAAACTGATAAATGTACGTTGCATAATCTGTACATATTTATAGTTTGAAAATGTAATCAGTGGTGGAGCAATTTTCTGCTCGATAAAATTTGTTAATTTCTCCATTTTCTATTTTCCTCTCCATACAATGTAAAGCGCTTACAGCAATCATTATACACACTTGAAATTTTATTTCAACTATTTAAGCTATTTTTTGAAGTATATTTTCATTTTGTCTTTAAAATACGCAGTTTTTACAGTATAACAATATTGCATTCATTTCATTGCAGCATCTATATGGATTGAAATATCATTTCAACATGCTACAATTCTTGCACATATACAGAGGAATAGATATGGACAATATTGAAATATTTTTACGTAAAGCAGTAAAAGATGGCGTGTTTCCAGGATGTTGTGCTGTCACAATACACAAGGATACCTCACGGTTTTACTGTACAGGTAATCTGCAGATACAGCCTTCCATCATTAGCAATACCATGGAAACAATGTATGACATGGCGAGTCTTACAAAAGTCATTGTTACCACCACACTCACTTTACAAATGATGGAAAAACATCTTTTTACACTGGATACACCTGTAAGAAAGATTCTTCCTCTGTTTTCTCATGATCATGTCAAAATAGCACACCTGTTAACACACACTTCAGGATTGCCTGCCGATCATCCGGATAAAAGAAATATCTGTAAAGAACAACTGGAAAAGGATATCTTCCACATGGATCTTCTTTTTGAACCAGGTACACAGGTATTGTATTCAGACCTTGGATTCATCCTTCTCAAGGATATTCTTGAAACTGTTACAGATACTCCTTTAGAATCACTGGCAAAAAAACAGATATTTGACCCTTTACATATGCCTGACATCTGTTTTAACCCTGTACACAAAGAATTCTGTGCACCAACCACCTGTGATGAAACAACACATCGTTATCTTCAGGGAACTGTACATGATACAAAATGCAGAAAAATGGGTGGCATCAGCGGGCATGCAGGATTGTTTTCAACGATTACAGATATGTCTCATTTTCTGAGTATGCTTGTACATAACGGCATCTATGATGGCAATATCATTTTGAATGCCACCTCCATGCAGTATCTGCACACTGTCTTTACACCACCTCACACTCCAAAAAGAACTCTGGGATATCTTTGCAAAGATGAAAACAGCATATTCTCTTCTTTGAGTTCTCCTGTTTCCATTGCCCATACAGGCTTTACAGGCACTTCTATCCTGTGTGACTTTGAGAATCATCTGGGAATCGTTCTGTTGTCCAACCGCATTCATCCCACACGCGAAAATACTGCCATTCTTTCCTGGAGAAAACAGTTCCACGATGTGGTATACACACAGATTCTGAAGTAATCTTCATTTTCAGAAACATTGCCTGTATTTTCAATAAATCATGCTTTCACATTTACATGTTGAAGGTACAATGTGTATCCAGTACACTGAATACGGTTAAGCTACATGTATTTCAACATACAATGATTCACATCGAAAGGAACCACGTAATGAAAAAAATGATTTCTCTTCTTCTGACATGTATTATGTCACTTTCTCTTGCAGGCTGTACTGCAGCAGGCAAAAAACCACAGGGTACCACTGTTACCTCTGCAGTAGAATTCTATACTCAGGTATGGGATGCCTTTGGAGAAGACAACCAGTTTCCATGTGCAGGAGGAGATGCAGAGCACGAAACTGAAGGCCCTGCAAAATTTGTGCTGAATGAAGAAAACAAAGAAACTTTCCAGTATCTTCTGCATGTAACAGATGAGCTGTATGACATGCTGGAGGATGATGTGGCCACATTGCAGCATATGATGAACACCAATACTTTTTCTTCCGCTGTTGCAAAGCTGAAAGATCCTGCCAAAGCCTCTTCTTTTGCCAAAGAGTACACAGAAGCTGTGCAGAATCAGCAATGGATGTGCGGATTTCCTGACAAAGTAGTAGTTATCAGCGTAGATGACTATGTGGTTTTGGCCTATGGCATGGAGGAACTGATTGACTGTCTTGCAGACACCTGTTCCACCATAGCTCCACAATCCGCTGTACTTGCTGATGAACCTGCATTTGTGGAATAAAATCAAAATTTACTGTTACAAGGGGAGATGAAACCATCTCCCCTGTTATCTATTTTTTAACGGAGGAAATACAAATGCTTTTTTCAAGCACAACATTTATTTTCCACTTTTTACCATGTGTCTTATTGCTGTATGTTTTCACTCCCTGCAGGTTTAAAAATACAGTTCTGCTTCTTGCAAGTTTCTTCTTCTATGGATGGACAGAGCCAAAGTATATCCTGTTTATGATACTGGCAATCGGAACAGCTTATATATCCGGCATACTGATAGACCGATATCGTCATCGTCCCAAAGTATCTAAATGGATTCTTATTCTGTCTGTATCTTTATGCCTTGCCATGCTGGGATATTTTAAATATGCCGATTTTTTCATCAGTAACTTTAACACAGTGACAGGTTTGTCCCTGCCTTTACTGCGTGTTGCCTTACCTTTGGGCATAAGTTTCTATACCTTCCAGATTCTCAGTTACAGTATTGATGTGTACAGAAATGAAGTAAGTGCACAGAAAAACCTTCTCGATTTAGCCACCTATATCTCCTTATTTCCACAGCTGATTGCAGGTCCCATTGTACGTTACAGTCATATAGAACACCAATTACAGCACCACACCCATTCTTTGGATAAAACAACAGCCGGAACACAAAGATTCCTGGTGGGATTAAGCAAGAAGGTACTGCTTGCCAATACCCTTGGTGAACTATGTACTACCTTTCGCACTTCTTCAGATCTATCTGTCATCTGGATCTGGATGTATGCCATCGCCTGTTCTTTACAGATATATTTTGATTTTTCAGGATACAGTGATATGGCTATAGGTCTTGGAAAACTATTTGGGTTTGATTTTCCAGAAAACTTTCATTACCCCTTTATGGCAGAAAGTATTACAGACTTCTGGAGAAGATGGCATATGTCTTTAGGTTCCTGGTTTCGCGATTATGTCTATATCCCGCTTGGAGGTAATCGTGTTTGTTTTGCACGGCACCTGTGCAACATACTTATTGTCTGGATACTCACAGGCCTGTGGCATGGGGCCGCATGGAACTTCATTATGTGGGGCATATATTTTGCATTTCTGCTGATACTGGAAAAACTATGGCTGTTAAAGTTTTTAAAGCGTCATAAACTATGCAGGCATATCTATGTACTGCTTGCTGTACTGATCAGCTTTGTGCTGTTTGATGCCTCAGATTTACAGCAGGCATTCTTCTATATACGTACCATGTTTACAGCAAACGGGTATCCCCTTGTCTGTACACAAAGTATGTACTATCTTCGAAGTTACTCTTTCATCCTGTGTATTGCCATTATCGCTGCTACACCTGTTCCAAAAAAGATATGGAACACACTTATTCAAAACCATACCTGTGACACACTCATGATATTCGCCGAACCACTCTTGCTTGTAATATTGTTGCTAGTATGTACTGCCTTTCTAGTGGACGGCTCATTTAACCCGTTTTTGTATTTCAGATTTTAGGAGATAACAAATGAAGCACTATAAAAATCTCATACAGATTTCCATCATCGGCTTTGTATTTACTGTCATGACACTTTTCTCCTGGTTTTCACCTGCACAAACATATTCTGACAGTGAAAGACGTAAACTGGCACAATTGCCAGCTCTCTCTTTAAAAAGCATTTCCAATGGAACATTTATGAAAAACTACGATACATATACAACCGATCAGTTTCCTTTCAGAGATACATTGCGTACACTTAAAGCACTCACTTCCACCTGTATATTTAGACAACTGGATTCTCATGGTATCTACCTGCAGGATGGGTATGCCGCAAAGCTGGAATATCCTTTGAACGAAGATTCTTTAAATCATGCGACTGAAAGATTCTCCTGGATTTATACTACATATCTTGCAAATACCAGTACCAATATCTATCTTTCCATCATTCCTGATAAAAGCTACTTCCTTACAAAAGAAAATGGCTATCCTGCATTAGACTATGAAAGATTGTTTTCTATTGTTCAAAACAACATGAACTATGCGACCTATATCGATATTACAGACACACTGGATATTTCTGAGTATTACAAAACTGATACGCACTGGCGTCAGGAAAAACTGACAGATACTGCCTCTTTGTTAGCAGAAACCATGGGTGTTTCCATCTCCAGTAACTTTCAAACAAATACACTGGATATCCCCTTCCATGGAGTCTATTATGGCCAGTCCGCATTACCGCTTCCTTCTGAAACCATCTGTTATCTGACCAGTGATATTCTCAATCACTGCGTCGTAACAAATTATGAAGATTCTTCAGTCAAAGATATCTACAACATGCAGAAAGCCTATGGCAAAGACCCTTATGAAATGTTTCTGTCAGGTCCTGTCTCCTTAATTACCATTGAAAATCCACAATGCACAACAGATAAAGAGCTGGTTATCTTCAGAGACTCTTTTGCCAGCAGTATTGCACCGCTTTTGACTGAAGGCTACTCTAAAATTACCCTTGTGGATATCCGTTATCTAAGATCTGATTTTCTGGGAAAATTTCTTCAGTTTGATAATCAGGACGTTTTATTCCTGTACAGCACTTCAGTATTGAATCACAGCGAAACTCTCTCATGAAACATGCAGACATACCAGAAGACTGCCATACTATCCAGCAGTCTTTTGATTTACTTATTTTGCTGTAATACCAAAGTAATTGATGTCATCTTCATACAGGACATCACGTCCAAAAAACATAGTATCAAAGCTGCTATATACATAATCCGCAATAGCGTATCTTGCAGAGCGAACATCTTTAACGGTTATATGTAACTGATTTTCGGTTTCTACCCATACATCTGCTTCCGGGACTCCCAGTTACACAACTTCATCCAGGAATACATACGGGTCCCCATAAGAAACTTTAAGAAAAACATATCGTCCTCTTTCACTCAGCAACCATTCATCATCCTGATACATATAGTCTTGGTGCATATAGTTGCAATTCCCACTCAGTTTCATTATGAAAAAAATAAACAGAAAGTATAAAGACATTCCATCCAGATTTAAGTATGATGAAGACTCAACAATACTTTCCACTCCAAATATTGCAGGTTGTTCTGCAGTATCTGTTACATGTGCAGTATCCTCTTTGCTTTCTTCTCACCTACATACTTTGCCTTACTTTTTTCTGATCAGGATTTTCAGTCAAAACCGCCCATATATACATCTTCTAAACTTTTATCAAAAAAAGCTTTACAATAAAAAATAGTTGCATATACTGTAAATGAACAGTGTTCAATTTGAGGTAAACATATGAATAAAGTAGTAACGTCCAAAGAGGAGATATTAAAAACAAGTCGCGAATTGATACAGCAGCACGGTTGGTCTGTTGTAAGTATCCGCTCTGTCG
>CAKVLT010000020.1 GCA_934757945.1 uncultured Bulleidia sp.
GTAACAGCTATAAGGTTGAGAAACTTAATCAGCTCATAAGAGGTTGGATAAACTACTTCAAAATAGGTAGTATGAAAGCTCTGTGCAAAGATATGGATAAACATATCAGATATAGACTTCGTATGTGCATATGGAAACATTGGAAAACTCCACAGAATCGCGCGAAGAACTTGATGAAACTAGGAATTAACGAATCTACGGCATGGAAAGTAGCATATGCAGGTTGTAGAATTGCTTATGTATGTAATAAGGGTGCTGTTAATGTGGCTATAAGCAACAAGAGACTAAACCAGTTTGGATTAGTCTCAATGTTAGATTACTACACTGAAAGATGTGTTACTTGTTAAGTTGATTGAACCGCCGTGTACCGAACGGTACGCACGGTGGTGTGAGAGGACGGAATTTCTCAATCAAGAGAAATTCCTCCTACTCGATTAAAAAAAGTCCCCGCAGTGTATACGGAGACTTTGTGCTAATCTAACAGTTTTAACAGATCTTCTCTGGATAAAGAGCTGGAAGATATACTTTCGTTGTCCAGGAATCTTGACGCAAGACCGCTCTTTTCCTGCTGTAAAGCAAGAATTCTTTCTTCAATCGTGTCTTTGAGAATCAGTCTGTAGATGGTAACTGCATTTTTCTGACCGATTCTGTGAGCACGGTCACTTGCCTGATTTTCTACAGCGGTATTCCACCATGGGTCATAGTGGATGACAATGTCTGCAGCAGTCAGGTTAAGGCCTGTACCTCCTGCTTTTAAGGAGATACAGAAGACAGGAACACTGTCTTGCTGGAATTGTTCCACAAGCTGAGCTCTTTTGGCTTTAGGAGTGGAACCGACCAGTAAATAGAACGGAATATGTTCTTCTTCCAGTCTTTTGCACAGCAGATCCAGCATGCTGGTAAACTGAGAGAACAATAGAATTTTATGCCCGCCTTCAACGGCACGTCTGATAAGATCGATACACATATCTTCTTTTCCGCTGCCATTGACATAATCTTCATAAATCAAAGACGGGTTACAGCATAGCTGACGTAATCTTGTCAGCTCGGCTAAAATCTTGATTTTATCCTGTTTGAATTCCTTATCACTTGCAGAATGAATCATCTGCTTCATACGCTGTACACGTGCATCATACAACTCTTTCTGAGATGGTGTTGCTTCGGCATAGTATACTTCTTCCAGTTTGTCAGGAAGGTCTTTGAGCACATCTTTCTTTAAACGACGCAGAACAAACGGACTGATCATTGTCTGAAGATGATACTGAGCCTGTTCATCTTCTTCTTTTATAATCGGTATTTCATATGTGGATCGGAAATAGCCATAGGTATAGAAATACCCTGGAAGAATGAAGTCGAAAATTGACCACAGTTCTGAGAGTTTATTTTCAATTGGTGTGCCTGTTAAAGCGATATGGAAAGAACTTTGAATAGCTTTGACTGCCTGAGATGCCTGTGTGTTGGCATTTTTGATGTATTGGGCCTCATCTACAATCTGAACATAGAATTTCTTGCCTTCATAGGATTCGATATCTCGTTTTAAAAGATCATAGGAAGTGATATAGACATCTACATCGTTATCTTCCAGGATGGCTTTTCTTTCTGAAGCTGTACCGATGACCTGAAGACAGGTGAGCTCAGGGGCAAAGTGAGTAATTTCAGAATACCAGTTATAGACTAAGGAAGCAGGACATACGACCAGAGCTTTGCCGTCTTTATGGAATTTCTGCAGGAAGGTTAATACCTGGATGGTTTTACCCAACCCCATTTCATCCGCAAGTAATGCACCAAATCCATTTTCATATAAGGCACATAACCACCGGAAACCTTCTGCCTGATATGGTCTTAAGGTAGCCTTGATGGAAGATGGTAAGGTATATTTTTTTGTGGAGATGGATTGAATTCTGGAAATGCGTTCTTCAAAAGAACCTGCATAGGAAATCTGTAACTGTTCATCTCTTAACCCGTTAAGATAAAAGGCTCTGTAGGAAGGCAGTGATGCCGAACCTTCTTTAATCTGTGAAGAGGTTAGCTGCAGGTCTTTTGCCATAGCCATAAATTCATTAAAGCTCTCACTTGTCTGCATATCGATAAACTGTCCGTTCTTCAAACGATAGAACTTCTTCTTAGGATTGTATTTTGCAAGGATATCTGCAATTTCGTTTTGAGAAAGGGTGTCTGCCACCATATCCAGTTGCAGTAAGTTGTCTTTAGTGACGGAAATACCGATACTGACTTTTGGGGCAGTACGTACAGATAAAGCTTTCAGGGCATCACTGACAAAAACAGTGGCTTTGGACTGCAATTCCGGAATACCTTCATTAAGGAAATGGAACATCTTATCTTCATTGTTGGTTAATACCATCTGTTTTTGAATGGTGTCAAAAGAATTGAACCATTTTGCTACATAAGCATCCATGATAGCCTCTTCCTTGAGGTCTCTTTTGCCTTCTTTATTAGCTGTATCAAAGACGTTGAATGTGCCTTCTTTATAGACAGCATCCAGTCTGCAGGTAATCATGTCTTCCTGCAAAGAATCCAGATAAATCTGGAAAACAGGTTTGTCCGGTAAATAATCATATGGGTCAAAAGCAGCCTGATTATTCAGTTCTACATTTTTAATCAATGTTGGATACACATTTTTTGTGAAAGTGGACACATCTTTTTCTGATAAGAACTGTCGAGGATCACTTGTGGATAAGAAACTCAGCAAAGTGACAAGTTTCTCACTGGTTCTTGGAAATTTATATAAGATGGGTGTATTGTCCGAAAGAGAGATATACAGGAATTTATTGCCCTGATAAAACTTGAAATTGTCGGATTCAAGAATGTATCCCTGGTTAGCTTTTATCAGTGTACTGTGTAAAGAAGGAAAGGAGTTTCGAACAATCAAAGGAGCATCTTCACCTGCATGGGAGGTATTGGCAACTTCTACTTCGATATTTTGACATATCTCCATAAACTCATCTAAATATCTTCCTTTCAGTACCATGGATCTTCGTACCTGAGAAGGAGAATAATAGGCAGAGTAAAAAGAATATTCTTTCGCATAGGCATCTTCTCTGTTTACGATGGATTTCAGGAAAGTGACAAGAGGAATATAGTTTTCAGCAAATGCAGATACCTCGTGTACAAATTCAAGATTCTTTCCGTATCTGTAAAGAGAATGATTTTTCAGATTTTCCACAAACTGGGAAATATCTTTTACCACATAGCTTTTATTTGTATTCTGAGAAATTCTGAAAGAACATTCTATTTCTTTGGGATTGGAAAAATCTAATACCGGTTCCAGACGAATGGAGTGCATTTTCAGTATATCTGTAGGACTGGTGTCCATAGCAAGTAATAATTTACTCATCTCTTCAGATGTGGAAACGGAAACAGGTTCGCTGTCCTGTTCTTTGAAATCAAGATAGGCAAGTAATAGAGCTGCGGTATGTGGACAATTTTTGAAAGTCTTTCCGCATGTACAGTCTGAATCAAACAGGATACCTGTGTCTTCGTTTACATAGGCATAGACTTCATAAGGTTCCCATGAATCCCCTTCTACGGTACCTTCTATTTCTGTCAGTTTGGTATAGGCGTCTTTAGAAGCGTAAATATGTGAGACTCTTTGCTGAGAGTAGAGTCTGGATCCCTTTGTAAAGGTAGCTTCTGAAACCTGTTTCTGAATCTGATACTTGGATAACATACATTCACCCCCGTGAATTTAAAAATTATACCATGGATGGAGTATAATAAGGACATGATTTGCATACTTTTTTTAGTGATGAATGTCATCAGTTTTATCCTGTTTGGCATAGATAAATATAAAGCGGTACATCATAAGTATCGTATTCCTGAAAGAATACTATTAGGCAGTTGTGTTATTGGAGGCTGTATAGGAGGATGGGCAGGCATGCATGTCTTCCATCATAAAACTTTACACACTCTGTTTACTATTGTTGTGCCTGTTTGCTGTGTTTTTTGGATGGGTATCTGGGGATATGCATTGTTTGCCAGGTGAAATATGACACAGACAAGAAAGCAGGCATTACAGAAACTGAAGAAATCCAGATTCCGTTCTTCTTTTCATCTGAGTGAAAAAGAAAAAACATATTATCTTTTCAAGGGAAGAGAAGTCATGCGACTTCATGCTCAGGAATTCATAGAGAAAAGACTGGCTCCGGCATATCCTGAAAATGATGGAAAACAGACACCAATGAGAGGACATCCTGTGTTTGTGGCACAACATGCGACGGGATGTTGTTGCAGAGGATGTCTTGAAAAGTGGTATAAAGTAAAAAAAGGTGTGCCACTGACAAAACTTCAACAGGAAAAAATAGTTGAGTTGTTGTTGGATTGGTGTGAACAGGATATACTTGAATCAGGCAAGGAGGAATAATCCCACATGAATATATTTGATATCATTGGTCCGGTGATGGTGGGGCCTTCATCTTCTCATACGGCAGGTGCTGTACGTATAGGGAATGTGTCCAGAAAATTGATGATGGAGCCTGTCGCAAAAGCAGAAATTTATTTTCATGGTTCTTTTCTGGCTACAGGTAAAGGTCATGGTACAGACAGAGCATTACTGGCAGGACTGATGGGGATGAGCTGTGATGATGAAAGAATTCCTGACGCTTTTGAAGAGGCAAAAAAGCATGGGTTACAATATAGTTTTGATGGCATTGATCTGGGTGATCAGGCACATCCCAATTCTGTGAAGATGTTTCTGCATGGAGTTAATGGAAAGGAACTGGAAATCATCGGTGCTTCTATCGGTGGAGGGAGAATTGAAATTCGTGAGATTGATGGCTTGAAGACTGTTTTCAGTGGTTCTTATCCGACATTGATTGTGGAAAATGATGATCGACCGGGAGAGGTTGCCAATGTGACAGGTATGCTTGCCAAAGAGCATATCAATATTGCGACTGTACAGCTGGACAGAGACAGCAGAGGGGGACATGCCGTAACAGTGATAGAATGTGACCAGGAAGTGCCTTCATCCGGTCTTGAGTGGTTAAAAAAGCAGGAAGGCATTTTGAAAGTAACTTATCTGAGTTTAGGAGAATAACATGTTTCATGCGTTAGAAGATATTGTACAGCAGTGTACTGCAACCCATCTTCCTATGTGGAAAGTGATTTTGCAGGAAGATTGTAAAGAGTCTGGTATGGAAGAATCTGCTGCACTGGAAAAAATGAAAGGTATGTATGATGCTATGAAAGCATCTATTGCCGCCTATGATCCTTCAATGCTGAGTAACAGCGGACTGGTGGGACAGGAAGCAGGCATTTTGCAGAAAAGAATAGACAGGAAACAAATGCTTAGCGGTTCTTTTATTTCCAATGTGATGGAGAAAGCTTTGAGAGTGGCAGGTTGTAATGCCTGCATGAAAAGAATTGTGGCATCTCCTACAGCAGGAAGCTGCGGTGTCTTACCCGCAGTACTGGTAGCTTACCAGGAAACAAAATCTGTCAGTGAACAGAGGATGGTGGAAGCTTTACTGATAGCTGGTGGTATCGGCGGTGTCATCGGACACAGAGCTTCTTTGTCTGGTGCCCAGGGTGGCTGTCAGGCGGAAATCGGTTCTGCCAGCAGTATGGCAGCCGGAGCACTGGCTTATCTTGAAGGCGGAGATGAACAGTGTGTTTTAAATGCAAGTGCCTTTGCTTTGAAGAATGTGCTGGGACTTGCCTGTGATCCGGTGGCAGGACTTGTAGAAGTGCCGTGTGTCAAAAGAAATGTGATGGGAGCTGTAAATGCAGTCACTTCCTGTGACATGGCTATGGCAGGGATTACTTCCAGAATTCCTGCTGATGAAGTGATTGATGCTATGGGTGCTATTGGAGCACATATGCCTTTGGAAATTAAAGAAACCGGTATTGGGGGTCTTGCGGGGACTCCTACCGGAAAAAATATAGCCCGGAAAATGAGTGGTGAAACCAGATAGGAGGTCATTATGGGTTTTAGAAATGATTTTTTGTGGGGCGGCGCAACAGCTGCCAATCAGTATGAAGGTGGTGTTCATGAAGGTGGTGCAGGTCTTGCGACCGGTGATGTCATGACAAACGGTTCTCATACCGTTCGTCGACAGGTCACATGGAGAAAACCGGATGGAACAACAGGTTCTACACCGTTATGTTTCGGTTCATCTGAAAGACATCTGCCTGAAGGAGCAATTCCTGTGGAACTGGAGGATAAAAAGTATTATTATCCTTCTCACATTGCTTCAGATTTCTATCATCATTATAAAGAAGACATCGCTTTACTTGCTGAAGAAGGATTCAACTGTCTGCGTATTTCCATGAAATGGTCCAGACTGTTTCCAAATGGGGACGACGAAAAACCAAATGAAGCAGGACTGGCTTTCTATGATGCTGTTTTTGATGAATGTAAGAAGTATGGGATTGAACCATTAGTAACCTTGCATCATTATGAAACACCATTGAGTTTCGCTCAAAGATGTAACGGATGGGCAGACAGAAAACTGGTGGATGCTTTTGTGAAGTATGCGACTACTGCTTTTGAAAGATACAGAGGAAAAGTAAAATATTATCTGACATTTAATGAAATTAATCTGATTGAAGTGGCTCCTTATGTAGCAGGTGGATTGATTCATGCGGATGATCAAAGTATTGCCAATGCGGCATATCATCAGTTCCTTGCCAGTGCAAAGACAGTGATGGCTGCGCATGCGTCTTATCCGGAAATCAAAGTTGGTATGATGCTTGCTTTTGGCCCAAGTTATGGTTTGACTGCAGATCCATATGATCAGTTACTTGCACATCAGATGGAAGATAATACATTATTCTTCTCTGATGTACAGATGCTTGGAAAGTATCCTAAATATAAACTGCTTGCCTATGAAAGAGCAGGTATCACACTGCCTGAACAGGAAGGAGATGCTGAAATTCTGCAGAATGGTGTCTGTGATTTCCTGAGTTTCTCCACTTATGGAAGTAATACATTCACTACTCATCAGGAAACAGATAAAGGCGGAGGTAATGGTGCCGATGGAAGACAGGTTGCCAATCCTTATCTCAAGACCAATGCATGGGGATGGGGTACTGATCCTCAGTGTCTGAGAATTGCTCTGAATATTTTTGAAAACAGATATCATTGTCCTTTATGGTGCGTGGAAAACGGTATTGGATGGAATGATGTATTTGAAGATGGTACGGTACATGATGATTATCGTATTGATTACATGCGCTGCAACATTCAGTCTATGAAAGATGCAGTGGAACTGGACGGTGTGGATCTTATGGGATATCTGTACTGGGGATGTGTGGATATGGTTTCCAATGGTGAAGGTGAAATGGCTAAACGTTATGGGCAGGTCTACGTAGACGCCGATAATTATGGTCAGGGTACTTTCAAGAGATCCAGAAAAGATTCTTATTTCTGGTATCAGAAGTGTATTCGTTCTAATGGGGAAGATCTGAAATAAATCAATGAAGAAGAGGAGTTCTGGTAGATAGGACTTCTTTTCTTTTTTATAATAGACACATGAAAAATAAAGTGATTGGTGTAGTGGCACATGTAGATGCCGGTAAGACAACATGCATAGAAGATATGCTGTATGAAAGTGGTACGATTTCTGCTTTAGGCAGGGTGGATCATGCAAGTTCTGTTTTGGATTATGATGCTCAGGAAAGAGACCACGGTATTACCATTTATGCAAAAGATGCCCATTTTATCTGGAAAGACTATTCCATGTTTGTGGTAGACACGCCAGGACATGTAGATTTTTCCAGTGAGATGGAAAGAAGTCTGCAGGTATTGGATGTGGCGGTACTTCTGATTAACGGGCAGGATGGCGTACAGACACATACAGAGACAATCTGGAGATGTCTTGAGCATTATCATGTGCCTACTGTTATTTTTGTGAATAAGATGGATATTTCCCATCTGGGTACAGATGCCATCATGAAAGATCTTATGGACAGATGCAGTAAGAACTGTGTTTTGTGGAATGAAGAAAATCTCGAAGATGTTGCTATGGTATCGGAAGATAGTCTGGAAGAATATCTTTCTTCAGATGCACTTTCAAAAGAAACCTTGCAGTCTTTATTTGAGACCAGACAGTTTTTTCCTGTGGTATTTGGCTCTGCTTTAAAACAGCAGAGGGTGGATACCTTGCTGGATCTGATTACTATTGTCAGTATGGATAAGCAGTATCCTGAGGAATTTGGTGCTTTGGTTTATGATGTGGCAGAAGATGATGCAGGTAACAGACTGACGAAAATGAAAATCACCGGTGGTACAGTATATGCAAAACAGAAATTGAATGAAGAAGATAAAGTGGATCAGATACGTATCTATACAGGTAAAAAATATGAAGTGGTTCCGCAGGCCTCTGCAGGTATGATTGTGACAGTGAAAGGCCCGGTACATCTGGAAGCTTTGCAGGGATTGGGCATACAAATTGACGGAGAGCCTGCGGTATTACATGGCTATATGGAATATGAGCTGCTTGTGCAGGGAAAATCCGATATGCTGGCATTGGTAGATACGTGTAACAGATTAAGCCAGGAAGATCCTCAGCTCATGATGGATATAGATACGGAAAAGCATAAGATACATGTTCGCATCATGGGCGAAATGCAGAAAGAAGTACTGGCAAAAAAAATCAAGGACAGAACCGGTATTGAAGTGGGCTTTGGTACAGGTGGTGTGGTCTATCAGGAGACAATACGCCATGAAGTCATTGGTGTGGGACATTTTGAGCCATTGCGCCATTATAGTGAAGTGGTTGTAAAACTGACACCTTTACCAAGAGGAAAAGGTGTGGAAATTCTCAGTGAAGTACCACATGGATCTTTATCTCTTGCCTGGGAGTCTTCTATCCTGAAGTATCTTTCCTATACACACAGAGGTGTTCTGACATGTGCTGCACTTACGGATGTGCGTATTACATTACTGGCCGCAAAGGGCAGTTTGAAACATACCTCTGCAGGAGATTTCAGACAGGCTGCCTTACGCAGTGTAAGACAGGGCTTAATGCAGGCAGAAAATGTATTGCTGGAACCGTATTATTCCTTTACTGCAGAAGTTCCCTCAGATGCTTTATCTAAAACTTTATTTGATCTTGAACAGAAAGAAGCAGAATTTGAAATCAGTGAACAGGATGACAGGAAAGTGGTTCTTAAAGGGAAAGGGCCTGTCAGGACCTTGATGAACTATACTGCTGAACTGATTACCTTTACACATGGACTTGGTAGAATTCAATGTATACCATGCGGTTATGAAGAAGTGAAAAATCAGGAAGAAGTGGTAAAAGGAAAAGGATATGATCCTGAAAACGATGTCAGACATCCTGCAGGTTCTGTATTCTGTGCTCATGGTGCGGGTTTCTATGTGCCATGGAATGAAGTGAGTGAATATATGCATATAGATATGAAGAAAGAAAGTGCTGCATCTTCTTATGTGCATCAGACCATGAAGGTCAAGGAAGAAGAGCTGGAAGGAATTCTGGATAAGGCAAGCGGATCCAATCGTAATCAGAAGAAAAAAGATAAGCCTGTCAAAAAGGTGGAAGACACAAGAACGCATGTGGATATTGTTAAGAAAGATTCAAAACTGCAGGTAATGATTATTGATGGATATAACTGTGTGTTTGGATGGGAAAGCCTGTCACATCTGAAAGATGATCTTTCCGCCGCCAGAGATAAGCTGATTGATTACATCTTTGCCTATCAGGCATATCTCAGACAACCGGTGATTCTTGTGTTTGACGGATACAGGCGAAAAGATAACATTGGATCATCCTATAAGCAGGGTGGAGTGGAAGTTGTGTATACAAGAACAGATATCACTGCTGATGCCTATATTGAAAGATATGTATATCAGAATAAAAAGAAACTGGATTGCACTGTTGTGACTGGCGATGCATTAATTCAGAATGCAGCTTTGGCAAATGGTGCGAAGAGAATGTCTTCAAGAGAGCTGGAACAGCAGTTACATTTGAGAGGTATTGTATGAAAAAAATCTTATGTATGGACTGGGGCGGAACCTTTATGAAATATGCCCTGATGGATGAAGAAGGACATATGCTTTCTTCTTCTAAAGTAAAGAGTCCGAAAAAAACGGAGAGTAAAGAAGCTTTATTGTCCTGCCTGGATAAGATTGTATATTCTTTTGATGGTATTGATGGGATTGCCATTTCCAGTGCAGGTGTCATAGACAGCGCAAATGGTGTGATAGAGGCTATTGGTATTTTTCCTTACCTGAATGGATGTGCTGTATGTGAAGAGCTGCAGGAAAGATACAAAATGAAAGTGACCATAGAAAATGATGCCAGATGTGCCCTTGGTGCAGAGGTGTGGAAAGGTAATCTGCAGGATGTACAGGATGGTGCGGTTGTAGTTATCGGTACTGGCATCGGGACAGCTCTTTTTCTGAATGGAAAAGTCAGAGGTGGTGTACATCATCTTGCAGGGGAAATGTGTGCTGCCTGCATAGATGTTAAAGAAAAAAAGGATCGTATGAGCTATATCGGTCAGCATGGAACACCATATTTATGCAAGCTTGTGTCTGAAACATGTGGCAGGGAAGTGCATAACGGAGAAGAAGTGTTCTGTCTGATAGAAGAAGGTAATGAAAAGGCATTACAGGGATTGCAGACATATACGGATGATCTTGCGTTAATTATATTTAATCTGTTTGTATTGCTGGATCTTGAAAAAGTCTGTATTGGAGGAGGCATATCCTGTCAGCCTGTATTGATGGAGTGTCTTGAAAAGAGCATTCAGAATATTGTCACTTTTCATCCGGATATAGTTCAGGGAACACAGTATCCATTGCCTGAAGTGGATGTCTGCAGGTATTTTAATGAAGCAAATTTACTTGGTGCTTTGTATACCTTCCTTAAGACATGGTAAAATAGATTCATGAGAATTCTTATAAGTGATACAGGGACATTCCCTTTCAGAATACAGAAAGAAGATTATTGCATTTATGACAGAGGTAATCTGCATATGTGTGCCAATTGCAAGCAATGCTGGACTACTACACCTGGATGTTGTGTCATACAGGATCCTTTACAGCATCTTGGTGCTATGCTGGAACTGAGTGAAGAAGTTGTTATAGTCAGTCGATGCTGGTACGGAAGCGTTTCTCCGTTTATTGCCATGGTGCTGGAAAGAACTCTTCCGTATCTTTGTGGTCTTGTGAATCCGATGAATGGACAGCATAAGATGCGCAGTAAACATAATCTGAAGTTTTCGGTTTACTTTTATGGGGAAGATATCAGTGAAGAAGAAAAGAAAACAGCAAGAATGTTTATGCATAAATACATACAGACGATGCAGGGGACAGTAAGCAATATTGCTTTCTATCATGATGCGCTGGAAATGGGAGAAAATGTATGAATACAGTGATTGTGTATGAACAAAGCCCGGAGGTGAAGCGCTGGAAAGAAACCATAGACAGTGAATGTACGTGTGTGGATGTGTCTTCACAGCCTTTACGACAGATAAGGAAGATAGAACGGCTGGTACTGGTATGCACCTGTACTTCTTTTGGTATTGGTGCCAATATGCTGCGATTATGTACGTTTCTCGAAAGAAAATTAAGCAGTACTACAGAGGTGAAAGTAGTATTGTTTTTTGAAGATAAACCGGTGGATGTATCAGGATATATAACTTTTTTTAAGTCATGGGGAGCTAAAGCAGGGGTACAGGTGAAGAACTTTTTATGTATTTTTCAAAGTCTTGTCTTGTATTCTCCTTTGAAGGGATTGCAGAAAAGAAAGCTGGTAAATACCTGGAAGGAATTTTCAGAAGGTACAGCCAACGTACATGTTACATTTATGCCGACCATTGCCTACAGTTCCTATGTGAATACATGGGTGAAAGATACAGCGAAGATCTATCATATGGAAGATCATCTGGAAGAGACGGATAAATATTTTGTGTATTTATCCAGAGAAAGAGGATAGGTCTTATGTTTAAGATTATTCATGCTGATTTTAAGTCTGGACAATATGGGGAAGAGGAGTATCTGGACAACTGGCCGATGTTATATATTCTGGAAAATGACAGAGAAGCATACATTGGAGAATCCAATCATGTGAAAACCCGTATGTTGCAGCACGCTTCCAATGAGGAAAAACAGATATTTAAAAAAGTGCATTTTATATATTCGAAAATGTTTAATCAGTCTGTGACATTTGATTTTGAATCAAAATTGATTCAGTACATCGTGGCAGATCAGCGTTTCACAGTGACCAATAAAAATGCAGGCATTGCGGATAAGCAGTATTTTGATAAACAGGAATATGATGCTCAGTTTGTAAAGCTATGGGATAAACTAAAAAAAGAAAACCTGGTAACACATTTCTTAGGAGAAATAGAGGATTCTGATTTATTTAAGTATTCCCCTTACAAGGAATTGAATGACAGTCAAAGACAGGCTGTAGAAGACATCTTGTATAAGCTGGAAAAAGGAACAGATGGAAGAATATTGGTAGATGGCATGCCTGGAAGTGGTAAAACCATCATTGCAGTATATTTGTTGAAGTATCTTGCGGACAGTGAGATGTATAAAGATAAACAGATTGGTTTTGTAGTACCTCAGACTTCTTTGAGAAAAACCATGAAACAGGTATTTAAAAGTGTGTATGGGTTACGGCCTTCTCAGGTACTTTCACCAAGTGATGTTGTAAAGAAAAAATATGATATTCTTGTGGTGGATGAAGCGCATCGATTACACCAGTATAAAAACATTTCTTACCGTGGAGCTTTTAAAAAGAACAGTGAGAAATTAGGATTAGATACTACCAGTGATGAGCTGGACTGGATCTTTAAACAATCTAAAAAGACAGTGATTTTGTATGATTCTTTACAGGTGATTGGACCGTCTGGCATTTCAAGAGAAAGGTTAGATAAGAAACTGGCAGGAGAACGTATAAAAGACAGAATGCTGGCCTATTATACTTTGTCAACACAGATGAGAGTACAGGGTGGTAATGGGTATATAGCGTTTGTAAAGCAATTGTTGAGTGGTAAGTGTGAAACATTTTATAGAAGTCCCTTGTATGATTGTAAGTTGTATTTGAATTTTTCAAAGTTTAATGAAGAATTGTACGTAAAAGAGAAAGCTAATCAACTTTGCAGAATGGTCGCAGGGTATGCCTGGCCATGGGCATCTCAAAAAGACAAAACAAAAACAGATATAGAGATTCAGGGGGTAAAGAAACAATGGAACCATACTACAGAAGGGTGGGTACATACTTCCACAGCCATTGATGAAGTAGGCTGTATTCACTCTATTCAGGGATATGATCTGAACTATGCGTTTGTTATTCTTGGAAACGATGTCAGTTATGATGAATGCAATCATAAAGCAGTGATTCACAAAGAACGATATTTTGATAAATATGGAAAACAAACAGCAGAGGTAACAGATTTACAACAATATATTTTTAATGTGTATTATGTGCTGATGACAAGAGGTATAAAAGGTACCTATGTGTATGTATGTGATGAGGCACTTAGAAACTATATGGCACAGCATATGGAAGTGGTGAAATAGGATGAAAGAAGAGACAATACAGAAAATATTACAGTTCAGAGATGACAGAGACTGGAAGCAGTACCATACGCCTAAAGATCTGGCAATTTCCATTTCTCTGGAAGCTTCTGAACTACTGGAAATCTTTCAGTGGAGCGGAAGTGATACTTCTGCTGATGGTAAGCAGGAAAAGATTGAAGAAGAACTGGCAGATGTTCTGATTTATTGTGCAATGATGGCAGATATCTGTCATCTGGACATGGATGATATTATTGCAAAGAAGCTGGTAAGGAATGCACAGAAGTATCCTGTTGAGCAGGCAAAAGGTAAAAAAGAGAAATATACGGAGCTTTGAAAAACTTTTCATAAGCATTTGAAAGAAACTGTGAATACTTCTTTGAACCGGTTGACTCTGAAATATCTGTGAGTAAACTAGGAAGTGTAAACCGATAGGATATGGGAGATCAAACATACCCAGCAGTCAATAGAGAGTCGGGATGGTGGAATCCGATGATGTTAAGCAGTATGCAAATGGACCCATGAGGGCCTGATGAAAGTCTTAGAACGAGTACTCAGGACGCGATGCCAGCGTTAAAAGGCAGAGAATGTGTTTGCATTTTCTAATAGAGTGAGTCAATGTTTATAGGAGAATTGGCTAATAAAGGTGGTACCGCAGATTAACATGTCTGTCCTTTAAGGACAGGCATTTTTTGTTTATCAGGCCACAGGAAATGCAGGAAAAGGAGGATAATACACATGAAAAAAAATACTTCTATGATTCTTTCCACCGTACTTGGCCTGTCTTTGATGGGGTGCTCTTCATCAGCAAATTCCACGAATCCTGATTCAAAAACATTAAAGGTGGCTATTGTAAAGCAGCTGGATCACGCTTCTCTTGATGAGATTGCGGATGCCATTGCAAGTGAGCTGGATGCCATCAGTGAAAAAGAAGGTATTACTATTGAATATGGTGAAATTTATTCCGGTCAGAATGATCAGTCTACATTGAAACAGATTGGGGATACTGTGATGAATGATGGGGTAGACTGCATCATTCCTATTGCGACTCTTGCGGCACAGACGATGGTGGTAAGCAGAGGAGATAATACAACCCCGATTGTATTTGCGGCAATTTCCGATCCTGAAACAGCAGATTTGACAGGTCTTGATAATATGACAGGTACAAGTGATGCTTTAAATACCAAACAGATTCTGGATATGATGAAAGCACAGAATCCTGATATTAAGAAAGTTGGTCTGTTATATTCTAAGTCTGAAGCAAATTCCGAAAAGCCAATTGCTGATGCAAAAGAATATCTGGATTCTTTAGGAATCTCTTATGTGGAAGCTACTGCTAATACAAATGATGAAGTTATTGCGGCGGCAAATACGCTGGTGTCTGATAAGGTGGATGCAGTATTTACACCTACAGACAATGTTATTATGGCGGCAGAAATCTCTGTTGCAGAGATCTTTGCAGATGCGAAAATTCCTCATTATACAGGTGCGGATTCCTTTGTGAAAAACGGAGCTTTTGTGACATGTGGTGTTAACTATACAGAACTTGGCAAGCAGACAGCAGATATTGCGTATGAAGCTATGTCGAAAGGTATGAGTGGTATGGATGACTATACTGCGGTTGATGGAGGTATCATTACCGTAAATACAGAAACTGCAGAAAAGTTAGGTATTTCCACAGATGTCTTCAAGGACTTCGGACAGATTGTTGAAGTGACTACTACAGAAGAGTAATTTATGCAGAAACCTCCTTTATGGAGGCTCTTTGCGTGTAAAAAGGGAGGAAAGTATGTACATTCTTAAAACTACTTTGGAACTCGGGTGTCTGTATGCACCGGTTGCTATGGCATTGTTTTTGAGTTTCAGAATATTGAATATTGCAGATATGACAACAGACGGATGCTTTATATTGTCAGGGGCAGTCAGTGTAATGTGTGCTTTACATGGCCATCCGGTAGCCGGAATATTTCTTGGAATGCTTGCCGGAGGAATGGCGGGGTGTATTACAGCGCTGTTACAGACAAGGTGCTCAGTTCCAAGTATTCTTGCAGGAATTATTACCAATACTGGATTATATACAATAAACCTGATGGTTATGGGATTTTCCAGTAATGTGGCTATTCTGAAGGGAAATACTATTTTCACTCTTTTTGCAGGACTTGGATTACCTAAGGAAGTCTCTTCCATTGTGCTGGCTTTTCTGATTGTATGCACGGCTATGATTGGGTTAAGGTATTTCCTTTCCACACATCTGGGGTTATGTATTCGTGCTACAGGGGATAACAGTGATATGGTCGCTGCCAGCAGTATTGATCCAAGATTTACCATTACTGTAGGTCTGATTATTTCCAATATGTTAACCGGACTGAGCGGTGCCATGACCTGTCAGTTTCAGAAAAGTGCTGATATTAACGGTGGAACGGGTATTGTGGTAATTGGTCTTGCATGTCTTATTATTGGAGAAACACTATGCAGATCCTATAAGTCTATTACCAGAAATATCGTTGCCTGTCTTGCAGGCAATCTTGTATACAGATGCATATACGCAGTGATTTTATCTACACATATCTTACCGATTGAATGTCTGAAGCTGATGACTGCGTTCATTGTGGCTCTTGCCATTGCGGCACCAACCATTAAAGAAAATATGGCAAAGAAGAAAAGAAGGAGAGGTCAGGTATGCTAGAACTTAAAAATATAACAAAGACCTTTCATCCGGGTACTGTAAATGAAAAAAAGGCATTATGCGGTATAGATCTTACGGTTGAAGATGGAGATTTCATTACAATACTGGGATCTAACGGTGCAGGGAAGAGTACTTTATTCAATACTATCAGTGGGTCCATTGAAGCAGATAACGGGAAAATACTTCTGGATGGTAAAGATGTGACCTATGTTCCGGAGTATATACGTTCCAGAAATATCGGGCGTTTGTTTCAGGATCCTTTAAAAGGAACCGCTCCACATATGACTATAGCTGAGAATCTGTCTCTGGCATATCAAAGAGCCAATAAGAAACATAACCTGTTTTCGCGAATAACAAAACAGGACCTTGAAGTATTTCAGGAAAAATTACATGAGCTGGATATGGGACTTGAAGACAGGATGGATACCCCTGTAGGTACATTAAGCGGAGGTCAAAGACAGGCTCTGACATTATTGATGGCAACTATTGTGCCGCCTTCCGTTCTCTTACTGGATGAACATACTGCAGCGCTTGACCCTAATGCAGCAGAGAAGATTCTGTTGTTAACAAAAGAGATTGTAGAAAGGAACCATACAACCTGCCTGATGATCACACATAATCTTACACATTCATTAAAATGCGGAAACAGAGTATTAATGATGAATGGTGGTAAAATAGTACAGGATATTTCAGGTAAGGAAAAACAGGCTCTGACTATGGCTGCCTTGCTTGAAAAATTCAGGGAGGGTACACAACAGCAACTGGATAATGACCGCATGCTGTTTGAAGAGTAAGTATGGCAAAAGAGACAAAAACAAATGCAATGCGTAAATTGGACACGTTGCATATTTCTTATACAGAACATCAGTATGATGCAAGTGACGGACACATTGACGGGGTTGCGGTAGCAGCTAAATGCGGACTGGATCCTGATCAGGTTTTTAAAACACTTGTGACACAGGGAAATGATCGTAATTTCTATGTGTTTGTAATACCAGTCAGAGAAGAACTGGATTTAAAAAAATGTGCTAAGGCAGCACAGGTCAAAAGTGTAGAAATGATTCATGTAAAAGATTTGCTGAAAACAACAGGGTATATACGTGGGGGATGTTCTCCTGTCGGCATGAAGAAGGAGTTTTCCACTTTCTTTGATGAAACGATGGTTCTTTTTGATACAGTATATGTTTCAGGTGGCAGAATTGGCACACAGATTGAGATTTCTCCTGATGATCTTATGCGCGTGACGAACGGGACTTTAACTGCTTTAACAAGAAACTGATCAGTAGCATTGTCCCAAAACCGCACATGTCTAAAGCGGAATCTTTAAGAGTTCCGTATCTTCCGGGCACAAAGTGCTGGATTGTTTCATCTATTACAGGAACAAGAAACCAGAATGCACAGACAGGAAGGTTTCTTTTTTCTTTGGAAATATGCTTTGCGAAAAGAACAGTTCCTGCAAGTACAAAGTATTCACTGAAATGAGCCAGCTTTCTTACAAAATGATGAAAGCTGTCAAAATCGATTTTAAAGTGTACGAGTCTCATTAAAAACAAAGCGATTTCCTTAGATAGATTTCCTGAAGAAGTTCCCTGTTGAAGAGAGTTATAGAATATACATGCAGTGAATACACATGGCAGAATCCATGGGAGATATTTTTTTATTTGTCTGAAGTCCATAGCTGTATGATAACAGAGATATGGTATAATGAGAACCATGAGAAAAAACATTACAAATATATTTAAGATTCTTTTTGGAACATTTTTATTAGCTGTTTCTATTGAAGTATTTATTATTCCCTATAACATTCTATCTGGTGGTGTGGCTGGAATTGCCGTTGCTTTAGAACCAGTATTCCATATTAACGAAACGCTGTTTGCCAATTTGCTTGTTGTAGGATTTATGTTACTGGGATGGATCTGTCTGGGAAAGGAATTTATCATGGATTCTGTGATTTCTTCCCTGGCATATCCTGTATTTACATCTCTGGTTTCTTTAATGTCTATACATGTGGTCATACCTCAGGCTGTAGCCAGTTTATATGCTGGATTGTTTGGGGGGCTGGGAATTGGCATAGTTATCAGTGCCGGAGGATCTACTGGAGGAGTAGATATTCCGACGATGATCCTGTCAAAAACATTGCACATAAAATTCAATACAATGGTGATGATTGTGGATGGATTGACTGTGGTAATGGGAATAGTGGCCTATGATCTCAGTGCTGCCTTGATTGGACTTCTGTCCGTGTTTGTGTCCGGGTATGCTATAGGGAAAGTGCTTTCCATAGGTCAGGATGCGTCCAAGAGTGTTCAGATTATTTCTCCTCAATGGAAAGAAATCACACAGAAGATTTCTGAAGAACTGGACAGAGGCTCTACTATTTTTGAGGCTACAGGCGGATATCAGAATGAAACAAAACATGTTGTTCTATGCGTTGTTTCTGTAAAACAGTATCCTGCATTGATTGATATAGTGCATTCCGTGGATGAAAAAGCATTTGTGATTACCACAGATGCAAGTGATATGCATGGTGAAGGCTTTACATGGCCATCTCCTTCCGCAAGAATGTAAGATTGTGCTAGAATACAAAAGTATAAGTTTGGAGGTACGTTCATGATTGATTGCGCACATGTGTACAAACGATATAAAACAGGCACAAATGCCTTGTATGATATTAATTTAAAGGTGGATCAGGGTGAATTCATCTATATTATCGGTCCTACCGGAAGTGGTAAATCCACATTGATTCGATTATTGGATGGCGAAATTGCTCCTACAAAGGGTTCTGTAAAAGTGGTTGGCATTGATGTGGGGAATCTGAAAAATTCTCAGGTTCCGATTTACAGAAGAAATATAGGTGTGGTTTTCCAGGATTATAAATTACTTCCTCAGAAGACAGTGGCAGAAAATGTTTCTTATGCTTTGGAAGTTATCGGATTAAAGAAGAAAATGGTCAAGAAGAGAGTGGAAGATGTTCTTCGTCTTGTTGGACTTTCTGACAAAGCCGGGAGTTTTCCAAGAGAACTTTCAGGCGGTCAGCAACAAAGAGTGGCTATTGCACGTGCTATTGCCAACAGACCTAAAGTGCTGATTGCTGATGAACCTACGGGAAATCTTGATCCTGCGAAATCTACAGAAATCATGGCATTGTTGGATAAGATTCATAAAGAATATGGAACAACAATATTGATGGTCACTCATGATCTGACTATAGTAAATAGATTCCGTAAGAGAACGGTCGTTCTGGAACATGGACATATTGTGGCCGATCTTGCAGAAGGAGGATATGTACAACATGATCAGTAGACCAATTAAAGAAGGATTCCGTGGCGTTGGAAGACATTGGGCCATGGCTATTTCCAGTAGTTTTGCTGTAACAATTACTTTGATTATTATTTCATTATTTATGCTATTCATGGTGAATGTGACTCGTTTTACAACCAATGTAGAACAAGGAATGGAGATTTCAGTCATGATTGACTATGATTATGAATCCAGTGAAGATGAAGCAAAGCTGAAACAGCAGATTACCCAGCTCGAAGGCGTAAAATCCGTACGTTATTCCAGTAAGGATGAGGAACTGAAATACTATATTTCTCAGTTTGATGATGAAGAAACACGTAGTGCAGTGGAATCTTTAGTTGATGATAATCCTATGCATGATGCCTATTATGTGGAAGTGGAAGACGGAAAAACTCTGCAGGATACTGCAGCTGCCATCAGAAAAATGGAAGGCGTTTCTGATGTTAACTATGGTGGTGAGTCCACAACCAACATGGTAGTTGCCATGAATGCAGTAAGACGTGGTGGCTTAATTGTAGTGGTGGCGATGACTATTCTGGCTATTTTCCTGATTCAGAACACCATCAAGCTGACTATTTATGCAAGACAAGATGAAATTACGATTGAACGAAATGTTGGTGCTACCAACGGATTTATCCGTTCTCCGTTTGTAATAGAGGGTATGGTTATGGGAGCTATGGGAGCGATTATTCCTATTGCTCTGACAGTATTTGGCTATCATTATGCTTATAAGATTACTGACGGATATCTGATTTCCAATATGTTCCGACTTGTGACACCAAAGCCATTGGTGATCTATGTTTCCATAGTATTGCTGGCTATTGGTATGCTGGTAGGTCTGATTGGATCATATATGTCTGTTACGAAGTATTTAAAGTGGAAAAGATAAGGACTCGGGGAAATACCGAGTCTTTTTGCAAAGGTGATTACAATGAATGAAGAAGTGAAAAATGAAGAACAGGAAGATATTGTTCATACAATTTCGTTAAAAAGACACTTATGGCCTGAAGAAGTGGAATTGAATAAAACAAAGAAAAAATTGAAAAGAGCACGAATTCTGGGAGTGATACTGTGCGTATTTGCTTTAGGCATCGGATGGTTTGGTGGCAGTGTTCTTCCGTTTGGATGGTCCTACTCTATTCGCAGCAGTCTGCTTTCTCTTGCAGGAGTATCTAAAAACGATAAGATATCTGCTGTAGAAGAAATCATGGATACCTCATGGTATTTTGGAAAAGATATTGAAGATCTTGATGACAGGCTGATAGATCAGGCAATTATCGGAATGACCAGTAATACAGAAGATAAACATACGGAATATATGTCTGAAAAAGAAACTGAGGCCTTTAAGCAAAGTATTAATCGTAATTATGTTGGAATCGGAGCACAGTTTATCATGTATAACGGCTTCCCGATTATTACAAAAGTTTTTCCGCATTCTCCTGCGGAAAATGCCGGATTACAAGCTGGTGATATTCTTGAAAAGGTAAATGAAGAAAGTGTAGAAGGTTTATCTTCTTCAGATGTTAAAGATAAGATTCAGGGTGATGAAGGTACACAGGTGACCTTAACGGTGAAGCGTAATGATGAAAATGTGACATTGACTGCTGTCAGAGGTACCTTCAGTGCTACAACATTTGCAAAAATGCTGGATGATTCAACACTCTATCTGCAACTTGCTCAGTTTGGTGAAAATACAGCAGAAGATATAAAAGAGGATCTGGATGGCTTGCTGGAAGGAAAGGACAAGGTATCTATGATTCTAGATCTCAGAGGAAACGGTGGAGGTTATCTTACAAGTGTAAAAGCAGTTGCCAGCTATTTCCTTGATAATGATCAGACTGTATTAATACAGGAATTTAAAGATGGCAGTGAAGTGAAGATTACCACTACACCAGATCAGAAATATTCCCAGATTCATACTATTGTGATTCTTGTGAATGAAAACACAGCAAGTGCGGCGGAAGTCATGACACTTGCATTAAAACAAAACAGAGATGATGTTACGGTTATAGGAACAACAACATATGGTAAAGGTACTGTACAGACTACAACCAGTTTTAAGGATGGCAGCTCTTTGAAATATACGACAAGCAGATGGCTGTCACCAGAGAAAGAATGGATTAATGAAACAGGTATTACACCTGATGAAGAAGTACAGTTACACGAAGCTATCAGTATGACTTATCCAGAAATGAAAGAGGGAGATAGCTATGATGTTGATCAAGTCAGCGATGTCATTAAAGCTGTGCAGGTTATTCTGGATTATTTTGGATATGCAGTTGACAGACAGGATGGTTATTTCTCCGTTGCTACACAACAAGCCTGGATGCAGTTTAAAGAAGATCGTGGACTTTCAGGTGGCAGTAGAATCACACGCAATGATTATATGAATGCGGTCAGTGAAGTAATGTATGACTGGGCTACCAGCACAAATCATGATACACAGCTTGCAAGAGCACTGGAGGTTGTACATGGATAATTCTCATTCCTTTGAGCTTGTCTCAAAATTTAAGCCTACCGGAGATCAGCCACAGGCTATTGATGCACTTGTAAAAGGACTGAGTGAAGGGAAGAAACAACAGGTTCTGGAAGGTGCTACAGGTACAGGTAAGACTTTTACAATGGCTAATATCATTGAAAAAGTAAACAGGCCTACTTTAATTTTTTCGCATAATAAAACACTTGCAGGTCAGTTGTATGGAGAGTTTAAAGAACTGTTTCCAAAGAACAGAGTGGAATTCTTTGTGTCCAATTTTGACTATTATCAGCCAGAGGCGTATATGCCAAAAAATGATATGTATATTGAAAAAACAGCCGCAATCAATGAAGAGCTGGATATGTTCAGAGAAAGTGCACTGAATTCGCTTCTGGAAAGACATGACACAATTGTTGTTGCCTCTGTTGCATGCATTTATGCCGCAAGTGATCCAGCACAATATGCAGATATGTTTTTTACATTACGTGTGGGTGAAACTTATGACAGAGATTCACTTATGAGAAGACTTGTAGAGCTTCAGTACAGACGCAATGACGTAGAAAGAGGCAGAGGTACTGTAAGAGTCAGAGGAGATATTCTTGAAATTACACCTTCATGGACTGATCAGTTTACAATACGTGTAGAGTTGTTCGGTGATGAGGTTGAAAGAATCAGTGAGGTAGATCCTCTGACAGGCAAAATGCTTCAGGCATATGCTTTTTATAATATTTTCCCTGCAAGCGGTTATGCGCGTAGTAAAGCGAGCATGTTGCGAGCATGTGATGATATAGAAAAAGAACTGGAAGAAAGATTACAATTTTTTGAAGATCAGGGAAAGGCCTTGGAAAAGGAAAGACTTGAGCAAAGAACAAGATTTGATCTTGAGGCCTTAAGAGAAAATGGATATTGTGCGGGTATAGAAAACTATTCCATGCATATTGATGGCAGAAAGACAGGCCAGAGACCATGGAATCTTTTTGATTATTTTCCAAAAGACTTTCTGATGTTTGTGGATGAAAGCCATGTGTCACTTCCTCAGATACGAGGCATGTATAATGGTGACAGGCAAAGAAAACAGACTTTAGTGGAGTATGGTTTCAGACTGCCAAGTGCTCTAGATAATCGCCCTATGCGATTTGATGAATTTGAACAAATACGTCCTCAGGTAATTTATTGTTCTGCAACCCCTGGAGAATATGAACTGGAACAGGTTGATGATCAGGTGGTTGAACAGATTATTCGTCCGACCGGTCTATTGGATCCTAAAATAGAAGTCAGACCGACACAGGGACAAATTGACGATATCTGTATGGAACTGGATAAGCGTATTCAGAAAAATGAAAGAGTTATGATTACTACGCTCACAGTGAAGATGGCAGAAGATCTTACAGAATATCTGAAAGAAAGAAATTATAAAGTTGCCTATCTTCATCATGAAACCAAAACGTTGGAAAGAACTGAAACAATCAGAGATTTAAGACTGGGGAAAGTAGATGTCCTTGTGGGTATTAATTTATTACGAGAAGGTCTGGATATCCCGGAAGTATCTCTTGTATGTATTCTTGATGCGGATAAAGAAGGCTTTTTGAGATCAAAGAGATCTTTAATACAGACTATAGGAAGAGCTGCCAGAAATGAACATGGAAAAGTCATACTCTATGGCGATATAATGACGGACTCCATGAGAGAAGCAATAAGTGAAACAAACAGAAGAAGAAAAATCCAGCAAGAGTATAATCTTGTTCATCATATTACTCCGCATACAGTGAAGAAGAATATTTCTGATGCAATACGTGGAGTGGAAACGAAAGAAATGGCTTCTAAGTATATGAAGAAGCATTCTAAAGTATCCAAGAAGGACAAGACTTCATTGATTGAAAGTATGGAAAAAGAAATGAAAGAAGCAGCAAGATCTTTAGATTTTGAAAGAGCAGCTCAGTTACGAGATATGATATTTGAACTGAAATCTGAAGAATAAGCTGACAGGAATTATGAAAGGACCGTATAATACTACTATGTTAAATTACGACGAATTAATAACGGAAAATGCAAAAAAAATGAAACCGAGTGGCATCCGTAAATTTTTTGACCTTGTTTCAGAAATGCCAGAGTGTATTTCTCTTGGTGTCGGTGAACCGGATTTTCAAACCCCCTGGGCAATTCGTGCTGCTGCCATTGACTCTCTGGATATGGGGAAAACAAAATATACCTCTAACGCAGGATTGAAAGAACTTCGCGAAAAGATTGCTGAAGTTATGAATCAAAGATATGGATTAAATTATACAGAAGATGAAGTGCTTGTTACAGTCGGAGGGTCTGAAGCAATTGATCTGGCAATAAGAATGTTAGTCGCCCCGGGTGATGAGGTGATTATCCCAGAACCATGTTATGTAAGTTATGATCCGATTACCACATTAACAGGTGGGAAAGCAATAGCTATTAAAACTACAGCGGAAACCGGCTTTAGAGTTACTGCTCAGCAAATTAAAGAAAAGATCAGTGACAGAACTAAATTGTTAGTTTTATCATATCCGAATAATCCAACCGGAGCGATTCTGGAACATTCTGAACTTGTGGAAATTGCGGAAGTATTAAAAGATACGAATGTTATTGTTCTTTCTGATGAAATTTATGCAGAACTAACTTATGGAGCAAAGCATGAAAGTATAGCTTCTATTGAAGGAATGAGAGAGCGGACTATTGTTGTGAATGGTTTTTCAAAGACATTTTCGATGACCGGATGGAGATTGGGGTTTGCTATGGGACCTAAGAAAATGATTCAGATGATGACTAAGATTCATCAGTCATGCATTATGTGTGCACCAACAACTTCTCAGAATGCGGCTGTTACGGCTTTGGAATCATGTTGGGAAAATGTAGATGAGATGCATGAAGAATACAATAGAAGAAGAGAATACTGTGTCAGAAAACTAAATGAAATGGGACTATATACCTTTGAGCCAAGGGGTGCGTTTTATGTTTTTCCAGATATTCGCAGCTCTGGGATGGATAGCGATACCTTTTGCAATATGTTATTAAAAGAACAACATGTCGCAATTATTCCAGGTACTGCTTTTGGTGAAAGCGGGGAAGGATTTGCAAGAATATCGTATGCATACAGTTTAAAACACCTTCAGGAAGCAATGAAACGTATCAGAATATTCCTGGATGAACATAAAAATGGAGGAAAATAATATGAATTCTTTACAATTATTGCATATTTTAGAAAATGATCCGGCAAGCAGAATTGATGATCTGGCAGATATATTGAATGAATCTGTGGAAAATGTAAAAAAAGAAAAAAATAAATTAGAAGAAGACAAAATCATTTGCGGATATCATACAGTAATTAACTGGGATAAAACAAATGAAGATGTTTGTGAGGCAGTAATATTAGTCAGTGCAAAACCTGAAACTTGCAGAGGATATGATAGAGTTGCAGAGAAAATAGCCAGACTGGACGAAGTGACAGACCTCTATCTCATGAGTGGAGAAAATGAATTTTATGTAAAAGTAAAGGATAAGACAATGAGGCAGATTGCAGATTTCGTTGGATCACGACTTGCACCTGTTGAAGGGGTCCAAAGAACCATTACATGCTTTATATTGAAAAAATACAAAGTAGATGGTATTAATCTTGAATTTGAAAAAGAAAAAGATGAAAGAATACAAATAAGTTAAGATCAAAGCCGGTAAAAAATTTGCAGGTTTTTTTGTGCTGAAAGTGCGAAAATGCGCACAATGAAAAAGAACGATAAATAAAGGGAAAAAGGATTAATAAGGAAGGAGGGGGGCAAAAATAAGGTAAGAGAAA
>CAKVLT010000021.1 GCA_934757945.1 uncultured Bulleidia sp.
AGATATGCAAAACTCTGTATTCTGCCATGTTTGATTATTGCCTATATCACTAAACTGCCTGTATTGATTCTGATTGGATTGATATTGGGATGGGCAGGGGATATCTTATTGTTATTTAAAGAAAAGAAATACTTTATAGCAGGATCTGTATCATTTATGATAGGACATCTTTTTTATTGCATGTATTTCCTTCAGCAGCCATTATCTTTAAACTACAGATATACTCCTTTACTCATTCTGTATGCTCTGATAGCAGGAACATTACTGAATGAAAGACTCAAATCAAAGTATAAGCCAATCGTAGCTGTCTATGCAGTGCCGTTAGTGTTGTCTTGTATTCTTGCTATGCAGACACATAATGACTGTGCAATTCTAGGAACATCGTTATTTGTTGTTTCAGATACACTGGTAGCTCACGAAAAGTTCATACAGGCAAAAGATCTGAAGACCAGATGGATCATGTTTACGTATGTGCTTGCACAATATTGTATTGTTCTGTCAACGATCTCTTAGTAAAGAGGTCGTTTTTTTAGTACAATTTTATAGATGAAATACAGAATTCACGAAATAGCAAAGATGTTAAACATCTCTTCACAATTATTACGGTATTATGAACAGAACGGACTGATTGCTCCATCAAGAGATGAAAATGGCTATAGATATTACACTCCTGAAGATATCAGTCGTCTTACAGGGATTTTAAGATATAAAAATATGGGATTTTCTTTAAGTGAATGTAAATCATTAATGTATTCCTGTTCTCTTGAAGAGACAATAGAAAAACAATCCAGACAATATAATCTCTATGCATGGAATCTTTTGAAACAGCAATGTATTCTGGAAACTTCTCAGGCAAGATTAAAGGAATGGGAAATGTACAGGGAAGGTAAGTGGAAAGAAGTGTTTGTGCAAAGTCCGGATATTCTTCGCATTACTTTAAATACACCACAGGAATCCAATAAGGAAATTATCAACCTGATGCCTGTTTCTTTTATCTGTCCATTATTGGATTTGGAGTATGTGGGAGAAATTGACTGGGGATTTGCCATAGAGAAACAATATCTTGAAAGACTTAAATTGCCTGTTTTACAGACGTATGAACATATCTCTGGTACTGTCAGTCTTTCCTTCGTTGCAGAAACTATAGGAAATACGTATCTGAGTAAGGAAATGTTCCAGCAGAAAAAAGAAGAACTGGAAAAGCACGGCTATCATGTGAAAGGAAAAATATGGGGTAAGACCATAGGAAATTACCTGGATGATAAGCAAGTACATCATCGTCTTCATCGCTTTTATATGCCTATAGAAACCATTTCCGATTGACCTTACAACCATTGTAGGGTTTATAGTTTTATTGTTAGTTTGATCATTAACAGTAGGAGGGAAAAATGAAAAAGCTAGTCACAACATTAGTATGTTCCTTGATGCTACTTTCAGGCTGTGGTACAGGTTCTAAATCTGCAAACACATTCAAAGCCGGAACTTACACAGGAACAGGTGCAGGCAGAAACGGTGACATTACAGTAGAAGTTGTCTTAACAAGCGATAAGATTTCATCTGTAACAGTTACAGAACAAAGCGAAACAGAAGGTATTGCTGATCCTGCACTGGAAAAGATTCCACAGGAAATCGTAGATGCACAGGGTTTGGGAGTAGACGTTGTCAGTGGTGCTACACTTACAAGTAACGGTATTCTTGAAGCAGTGGAAAATGCATTGAAAGAAGCTGGTGCTGACGTAGATGCATTAAAGAATGTATCTGCAAATAAAGAAAAAGGTGAAGATACTGAAGAAACAACAGATGTTGTTGTTATCGGCGGCGGCGGAGCAGGCATTGCTGCTGCAGCAAGTGCTGTGGAAAATGGCGCTTCTGTTATCCTGGTAGAAAAAACATCTGCTTTAGGTGGTAACACGTTAGCTTCCGGTCTTGCCATGAATGCTGCAGATCCTGAAATTGAAAATACATTAGATGCTTTAAATGGGCAGGACACTACTTTAAAAGCAGTTCTGGATTATAAGGAATCTGATTTTGGAGAATATGCAGACACTCTGAAAACATTAAAGGGTCAGATTCAGGAATATCTTGCAGGAGATACTTCCAAAGAATTCGATTCTACAGAATGGCATATCATTCAGACATATATGGCTGGAAAACGTACAGACCTTGATGGTAATGAAATCAGTGGCAAATATGATCTTGTAAAAGTATTATGTGAAAATTCTCTGGATACATGGCACTGGTTAGGTGACACTGTAGGTGTTGCTTTAAGTGATACACTAACTAGTCCTGTAGGTTCTTTATGGATGAGAGGACACAACTTTGAATCAAAGCAGGGTGTATTTACTTCTTCTGAAGAGTACATTACAAAAAATGGCGGCACTGTATTGTTAAATACAGATGCTAAAGAACTGATTGTAGAAGATGGTACGGTTACAGGTGTGAAGTGTGAAAAAGAAGATGGTTCTACTTTAACTATTCATGCGGCAAATACAATCATCACAACAGGTGGTTTCGGTGCCAACGGTGCAATGGTAAAAGAATATAACACATACTGGCCAGCTATTCCAGAAGATATCAAGACAACTAACGTAGCAAGTGCTACAGGAGATGGTATTACATTAGGCTTACAGGCAGGAGCAAGTCTTACAGGCATGGGTATGGTACAGTTAATGCCTACAGCAAGTGCTATTACAGGACAGCTTGCCGATGGTCTTCTTGTTCCATCTCAGTACTATATGTTTGTAAACCAGGAAGGTGAAAGATTCGTTAATGAATATTCTGAAAGAGACAAGCTTGCTTCTGCAGCTTTATCTCAGACAGATGGAGTGTTCTATCACATTGCTGATCAGAATATGATTCCAACTTTACAGAACAAAGCTACTCAGGAACAAGTGGATGCTATGGTAGATAAGGGTATTATCTATAAAGCAGATACTCTGGAAGATCTTGCAAAACAGATTGGCTGTCCATCAGAAGCATTAAAAACATCTGTAGAAAAATACAATTCTTATGTAGATGCAGGTGAAGACCCTGACTTTGGTAAGAATGTATTCGGTACTAAGATTGAAACAGCTCCATTCTATGCAGTTATTGAAAAACCAAGTGTACATCACACAATGGGTGGTTTAACCATCAATACTGATGCTGAAGTCTTAAATGAAGATGGAAAAGCTATTAAAGGGTTATATGCTGCAGGTGAAGTAACAGGCGGTATCCATGGTGGTAACCGTGTAGGTGGTAATGCTATTGCAGATATCATGGTGTTTGGCAGAATTGCCGGCAAGAACGCTGCTACAAATAAGTAAAACATATTAGAAATTTTGTTCATTTAAGAACAGAGTGAGTAAAAATCATTCTGTTCTTTTTTCTTTTCTATCAAAAGTATCTGCTATACTATACTCATGAAGAAGAATACAAAAGGATTTACTCTTGCCGAAGTATTAATCGTTGTGGCTGTTATTGCAGTATTAGTAGCTATCTCCATTCCCATCTTCACCACACAGTTACACAAATCCAGAGTAGCTGCTGACTGGGCTAATGTAAGAGCTTATTTTGGTGAAATACAGGCAGACTACATGACTACAGGAGAAAAGAATCCTAAGGTACCAGCTGATGCAGGAGATGCTTTTCCGGATTTTGACTGGAAAACAATTACATTTTTAGACGGTCAAAAAGTGGTGTTGAAAACAGGGCATTATGGAATACATTTTGATAAAGGTACAGGTTATTCTATTGAATATGATTGTATTAAAGGTCATACAAAATGTCATTTGAGTTTACCGGTTAAATAAGCTGATATTAAAAATAGATAAGACGCATGTCTTATCCATTTTATGATCCCTTAACATCTTTTGGGTCCATTTTGTTTTCTACAATTAAAGCAAGTAAACCATCAGAAAGATTATTTAACCTGTCTAGTTCATCCAGTATTTCTTCATTGTTATCGATTTCTTCATCCGAATAAGTATTCAGTATTTCATCCATATCTTTTCCGACATCCAGCATTAAATTTCTTAAATCAATAATATCCTTGAGGTCTACATCAGCCTGTTCTGCATAAGCACAGGCCATTTCATATTTTTGACCATCCTGATCCAGCCTTTGGTTGATCATGTCATGTAAATAGTTTAGTTCTTCTTTGTTCATGACTCCATTATGACAGACATGAACAAAGAAGACAAAGAAAATGTACTTCAGAGCCATTTTTGTGACTGCATGGCGTTTATACTCATATTGTAAAGGGGTGGATATGAGTTTAGGTGAAGGTGCAAAAGCGTATATAGTATTACAAGATGATCAGACAGTAATGTATATGTATGGTTGTTTCAGCTGTTATTATGATAAAAATTGGCGACAACCTGTTGATTGTGATGGTCTGATTACTATTCAAAAAGAATGTTTTCAAGAGCCGGAAATACATCAGAAATTGAAAAGAATGCCAAGTGGAAGAAAAAGGTTAGTGACTAAAAATATACATGTAGATGTAGACTATCCAGCAATGATTGATAAAGGGCTTATAACTATAGAGAACAGTAAATATGCATGTCATATCTATAGTGATGGTGTGGATGCCATGGCTTGTGAAGTTATATATAAGATTTTATATGAATATCAGATAGAAGGTGAAATTCCTGAATTGATAGGGATTAATATGTAGGAGCATTTTCAATTATTTAAAGTGTTTGAATGATGCAGTCGATAACTATTTATATTAGTGGCAATATATTGTATGTATTTTTTCTCTATTAGCAAAAATTTAGGATTATTAACTAAAAATGATATCGCCAGTTGTCTTGCTATACAATAAATGTATATTGTAAGTAATTGTATCTATATTAGAATAGAAGTAATAATGTTGGAGGATTAATCATGGATATAATTAAGGAATTATTAGAAGAAGTAAATGGTTCTTATTTTGAAGAGTTAAAAGATTCGACAGCTTCTATTTTAAAGTTTAGGGTATTAGATATTAAAGAAGTAGATAAAAATGTTTTCCTAGAGAAAGTGTATGATTATTTGGATGCTGTAGATATTAAAAATAATATAAATGTAAAAAAAGCAGAGTATTTATCTATGTATACTTCTACTTTATTGGCATTGATTGATAATAAAGTTGTAAAAGGATCTAGGGCTGAAAAATTCTTAAAGAAAGCAGAAAGAATAGTTTCTAAGATTTCAAAAGATCAAGAGAATTGTGAGGAAAAGATTAAAGACTTTACAAGAATATTTTCGTGTTTATATATTCAATGCCTTACATCTAAAAAGCCATTAAGTGATTTTAATTTCACATTTTCTTTTGCAGAATTGCATAAGGTTGTTGAAGGGTTGATAGATGAAAAAAAATCAGCATTTTTATTTGTAAAAGAAAAGGATCTTTTAGATATTACAAACAGACATAGCAAGATGACGTATATTCTTTTCTTCTATATTCTGGTTGCTTATAGCACTTTGGCTGAACTTGGCAAGGAGGAATAATATGGAAAAATATGTGATTAATCAGAGAGATGTTTCTAAAATATTAGGGCATGAATTCGAAGTTGTTAATAGATATAAAAATGGAAAATTTAAAGAATTTACTAAAATTATTTTGAACAATGTTCTTAATACTCCTTATGAAAATGAGGTGAAACGTCTATGTCTTCGAGGAAACCAACTTCTTAAATCAGTGAATAATACAGTTCAGTCAATAGATTCTAATGTGAGTGAAATTAGCAAGGTAGTCAATTCTATATCTTCAAATATGAATTTTGTAAAAGGTATGCAATTACTAAATGCAACGGTAGGTATTTCCAATTTTTGCATGACTGTTGCAGGCTTTTCCATGGTTTTGGGAAAATTAAATGCGATTAGTCAAGAAATTCAACAAATATTAGAACTTAATAAGGTAATTCACGAAGAGAATACTTTGATGAGATTTCAAATGGTTATAGAAGAATATACAGCAATGTTGGATGGTAAAGAAGGTGGTATACCATATTCGGAAACAAAATACAGAGAGCTTATCTCTTCAGAATGCATTATGTTAGATGCATTATATAGATGTCTTATAAATCAAACTTGTACTAATAGCATTGTAATTTTACAAGCTATAATTTCTCTATCAGCTATGACGTCATGTACAATAACAGATTTTGATACAATGTATTATTATAATCATCCGAATAAGAATGATTTATATGCAGGTCATCAAAAATGGATGAATAGTATACGACAACTGCTTACTTCAGATATTAAAAACGAATTAGAAGATATATTTTTTATTGATGAAGATAGAAGCCAATATGAAACTATGCTTTTAGTTGAAGAAATAAGAGATGAATTTCAGCATTGTATTGATGTTATTGAAACTAATGTGGATATTTTAAATTTGATTAAAGATAAAGAAGAATATGAGAGTTTTATTAAACAAGCTAATGATTCTCTTTCTGCAGATATAACAAACCTAATTCAAGCTGAAGATAAAAATGATGAAGAATTCTTATCTATCTGTCAGCGTGCAAAACAAATAGTTGGTTTAGCAGTGTGATTCCCAAGCCAACTAATGAAGTTGGAAATGATAGGTAAGCTTCTAATTGAAAGGAAGCAAATCAGGGTCTTATATTACTTATAAAAAAAGAAATACTGCACGGTTTGATGAATAGGAAAATATCCCTAATAATGGTGTTTTTTACTAATACTACCTGGTATACTTGAGTCATATGAGGTGTTTTTATGGGGTTATTTTCAAAACCAGAAGTTATTTTTTTGAAAGAATCTAATGCTGCTCAACTGTATTTAAAACAATTGGAAGATTTATTACCAGAAGCAAATGAAGATACTGCAAAGAAAATTGAAAAAGAAATACTTATTACTAAAGCGGGTATTACAGGTGAAGAAAATATAATGTTTGAATTGCAACATAGCGGTATGGATATGGTTGTATTACATGATATGTATCTTGAAACCTCTTCAGGAACTTCAGCACAGATAGATTTTCTTGTGATAACTAACAAACTTAATTTTGTGATTGAATGTAAGAATCTTTTTGGAAATATCGAGATTAACAGTAAAGGTGATTTTATTCGTACAATTCAATATGGTAATAAAAAGTATAAAGAAGGCATTTACTCTCCTATTACACAAAATGAAAGACATTTGGCGGTTTTGAAGGAAAGAAAAGCAGAAAATAAGTCCAAATTTGTTAAAGTGATTTCTGATCATTACTTTTATGATTTGTTTAAGAGTCTTGTGGTACTTGCTAATCCAAAGACAGTTGTCAATGACAGATTTGCAAAAAAAGAAGTGAAAAATCAGGTGATACGTGCAGATCAGCTGATTGCTACTATGAAAGCTATGAATAAAGCTTCTAAAGAAGAAAAGTATTCTTTAAAAGAAATGAGGGAACGTGGTAAAGACTGGCTTGAAAGATGTACAGTAAATCCTGTGGATCGTATTTCCAGGTTTAAAGAAATGATTGCTTTACAGGACGAAGAACCTGTCAAAAAGGAAAGCGTTGAACCAGTAGAGAAAATATGTCCTAAATGTGGAAAACTATTAATCGTAAGGCAAGCAAGACGTGGAGAACATGCTGGTGAGCAATTTTGGGGTTGTTCCGGGTATCCGTATTGCCGATATATTGAAAAGATTTAATCCGGAATCGGTTTAAAGACATCAGAGGAATTTTTCTTATTTCATATTTTTTCATATTTTCATAAACCTGTTTCAAAGAAAGAGTTTTCCGGATACTTTATCATTGACACTGCCTTTGACATTTCTTATAGTAGTTGTAGTGAAAGGCTATGATGAAGAGCGCTTTTCTGTAAAGGCACTTACAGAGAGTCTGTGTTTGGTGAAAACAGACAGTGACAACAGAAACAGTAAATCACTTCTGAGCTGGTGGCTGAAGATACAGTAAGCTTGCACGTTTAAACAGCGTTACATGTTTCGGACTTGTTGGAGTCTGGTGAAGTGGCCTTAAAAAGGCAAATTGAGTGGTACCGCGGGTAAATATAACTCGTCTCATGTTTTATGAGATGAGTTTTTTTTCTTTTAAAGGGAGGAAAGAAAAATGAAATTAAGTAGGAAAAATATGGTAGTTATCAGCTTTATGCTATTCTCACTGTTCTTTGGTGCAGGAAATCTGATTTTCCCACCGTTCTTAGGACAAAATGCTGCAGCACACACTGTGCCTGCAATGGCAGGTTTCCTGATTACAGCAGTCATTCTTCCAGTTCTTGGAGTAGTGGTAGTTGCTAAATTTGATGGATTGGATAAATTAAGTGGTAAGGTAGGAAAGACATTTGCTTTAGTATTTACATTGCTTATTTATTTGTCTATTGGACCTGGTCTTGGTATTCCACGTGCTGCTTCTGTGCCGTTTGAAATGGCGGTTGCTCCGTATTTACCTTCCAGCATGAACAGGACACTTTTCATGGTTATTTATTCTGCGGTATTCTTTGCTGTTGCTTTATGGTTATGTTTAAATCCCGGCAAACTTGTACAAAGAATCGGAAAGGTATTAACGCCTAGCTTACTGACGCTGATTGTTGTATTATTTGTGTCTTTTCTGTTTAAAGGGAAAGTGGATGTAGCACAGGCTGTAGAGACCTATCAAAGTGCACCGTTTCTGAAAGGTTTTACGGAAGGGTATAATACGATGGATACCATTGCGGCTTTGAACTTTGGTCTTGTGATTTCAACAACACTTCTTTCCTTTGGTGTAAATGATAAGCAAGACAGAATTCGTCATACTGTACTTGCAGGTCTTGCGGCAGGAAGTATTTTAGCTTTGGTGTATATCATGTTGTCCTATATGGGCATGTGTTCTTCAGGTGTGTATGCCATTCAGGAAAATGGTGCCTGGACATTACGCTGTATTGTACAGCAGATTTTTGGAGAAGCAGGGGCAGTATTATTGGCGGCTATTTTTACACTGGCATGTCTGACTACTTGTGTAGGCTTAATTAATTCCATTTCTCAGTTCTTTACGATTTTGCTTAAAAGAATCAGCTATACGTACTGGGTTATTTTGATTACAGTCTTTTCCTTCCTTGTGTGTAACTTGGGATTGAATATGATTTTAAGTATTTCTATTCCTGTATTAAATGCTATTTATCCAGTCTCTATTGTGCTGATTATTTTAGGTCTTACAGATACTTTATGGAAGAATAATGCGTATGTGTACCCGGTGACTATAGCAGGTACTGCTGTTGTCAGTGTAGTATATGCTCTGGAACAGATTGGTGTAAGATTGGGGCTTGTCACACTTGTTATTGAAAGGCTGCCTTTATATGAAGGTGGATTTGGATGGTTGCCGGTTGCCTGTGTCATGCTTATATTGAGTATACTCTTTGGAAAAGTTACAAAGAGATAAAAAGATAAAGAGTTTTGTATAGTTGCATACAACTTTTATAAAAATATTGTCGAAATATTGAACTGAAAGAGCATTTGTACTAAACTGGACGAGTAATAAATAAAACCTGGGGAGCAGATTGCTGAGAGTAGGTTTGACCTAGACCCATTTCACTTGACGGGTAATGCCGGCGTAGGAGATATCGTACATATTTTGACCTGTCTTCTATGTGACAGGTCTTTTTAGTTTATTACCTTGCTGTAGGGGAGCGCCTGGAGTAAAGAAAACTTGCGAGGGAGCCTGAATTGACAGGTTGAGAGATGACTGTTTGTCAGATACCGAAACCATAAGTCAGATGGTTTTTTGCGTGTTTTCTTAACCATCTGCCTACAGGAGGGAAATATGACAAATAAACACAATCAACTTTTATGCCTGGTATTCTTTTCAATGATGGTAGCTGTAGGTGTAGTTATTTCACCTATTCTTCGAGTAGAGGGTATGTGTCCGATGGCACATCTGATTAACATTACCATGGCAGTATTTATGGGACCATGGTATGCGTTTCTATGTGCTTTGGCTATTGGTCTTATCAGAATGATGACTATGGGTATTCCGCCACTTGCTTTAACAGGTGCTGTATTTGGTGCGGCTTTATCAGGTATTTTATATAAAGTCAGCAAAGGAAAAATCTGGGCCGCTGTACTGGGAGAAATCATTGGTACAGGTATTATAGGTTCCATTATTTCTTATCCTGTCATGACCTATTTATGGGGCAGAACAGGATTAACATGGATGTTCTATGTTCCAAGTTTTTTGATGGGAACAATTATCGGTGGAAGTATTGCCTTTGTGGTATTGATGTCCATGTCCAGAAGTGGTGCTTTACAGATGATACAAAGAAAGTTGGGAGTGGTTGATTTTGTTGAAACAAATAAGCGATAAGAATGCTCTGATTCACTGTATTACAAATCCTATATCTATTAATGACTGTGCAAATCTTGTGCTGGCTTTCGGTGCAAAACCGATTATGGCTGCACATCCAGAAGAAGTAGAAGATATTACAAAAAATGCGCAGGCTCTGGCATTGAATCTTGGAAATTTTGAGGATGTTCGTGCAGAAGCTATGAAAATCTCTGCAAAAAGTGCAAAAGAACACGGTATTCCATGTATTCTGGACATGGTAGGTGTAGCCTGCAGTGCTATCAGATTGCAATTTGCAAGAGAAATAGTAGAAAAGTACAGACCAACAGTGATTAAGGGAAATATCAGTGAATGTAAAGCTTTTTATGGCTTAACCTCTCATGCTCATGGAGTCGATGCGGCAAGTGATGATCAGGAAGATGTTTATCAAAGTGTGACTTGGCTTAAAGAGATTGCTTTGCATACTGGATGTATTGTGGTATGCTCTGGGAAGATGGATATTATTACAGATGGTGAGCAAGCTGTGATTATCCGTAATGGATGTGAAATGATGGGAGTTGTCACAGGTACTGGCTGTATGCTGAATGTGGCTATTGCTACTTTTCTGGCTGCTTATGAATCTTTTGAAGCCTGTCTGAAAGCGACATGTTATTATGAGGTTGCAGCAGAAAAGACAAAAGCTGTTGGTCCGGGTACATTCCACATGCATTTTATGGATGAAATCTATCAGTTAACTGAAGAAGACGAATCATTCTTTAAGGTAGAGGTAATAAGATGAAAAATATAGATTGTACATTGTACTTTATTACAAATTCAGAAGGTATGGATGAAGAAACTTTTCTGTCCAAAGTCAAAGGGGCATGTGAAGGCGGTGCTACGATTGTACAGTTAAGAGAGAAAAACAGATCTACACTGGAGTATTATCAACTGGCATGCAAGGTTAAAGAAATTACGGACAAGTATTCTATTCCTTTAATCATTGATGACAGAATAGATGTAGCTATGGCTGTGGGATGTGGAGTGCATCTAGGAGCTGAAGATATGCCGATTGCAGTTGCTCGTTCCATTATGGGAGAGGAATGTATAATTGGAGCTACTGCTAAAACTGTTGACGTAGCTTTAAAAGCTGAAAAAGATGGTGCGGATTATCTTGGATGTGGTGCTATTTATCCAACGAAGACGCATGTGAAAACAAAGATTACAAAAGTAGAAGTACTGAATGATGTCTGCAATGCAGTAAAGATTCCGGTTGCGGCTATTGGTGGATTGAATAAAGACAATCTGTCTGTTTTAAAGAACAGTCCTATCCAGGGAGTGTGTGTGGTATCTGCCATTATGGACGCAGAGGATACTGCTAAAGCTACTAAAGAATTATTGCAAGCAGTTAAAGAAGTATTGCAATAGAATCAGACTGTACTATGTTAAGAAATGCTTAAAAATAGAAAAAGAAAAGGTATCTGCCTCTGCAGGTACCTTATTTGTTTTTGACTGTTTTAAGTTCCGGGTAGAGGAAATCAATGCATTCAGGGACAATGGTTTCCCATGTTGCTTCTGAATGTGTTCCATTCAGGATAAGTCTGTTATAGACATTGCCGCCTTTAGCTGTAAAGGCATTGGACAGTTCCAGCAATGTATTGATCATCTTCATTTCTGTTTTCCTGCTTCTCATCTCATTGGCACCAAAAGATCTGTACAGTCTTGTATTGGAATGTAATGTACAATGATGAATAAGTTTTAAACATTCATTTTTACCAAACTCTGTAGCAGGGGAGATGCAGGCAAATTTACCAAAGACATCAGAGTATTGTGTTGCCATGTAATCTGCCATGAGACCTCCCATGGAACTGCCACCGATACCTACATGGTTTCTGTCACTGTAAACAGAGAATTTTTTTTCGCAGTATGGTTTTAAGACTTCTACAAACCATTTTGCAGTGATATCTCCCTGCTTTTTTGTATCTTCCCATCCTTTGACCTTTACGGGTTTTACAGGGCAGTATTCATGCATTCTACCGTTGTTGATGTGGTTGCAATCCTGACCGATGACTACAAGATCAAGCTTTGTTTTATCCAGATAGTCTTTGATGCCCCAGCTTTTTCCATAGGTAGCCACATCATCAAAGAACAGATTATGTCCGTCAAACATATACAGGACCGGGTATTTCTTTTTGGTATTTTTTGTATAGGAATCAGGTAAATATGCCCAGATTTTTCTTGGGGATTGTGTAAAAGGTTTTATAGGCACTTCAAACTGTATTACTTCAGACATATTATCCCAGCCACTTAACCTTATTTTCCTGTCCGTTTTTCAGCTTGATCAGATTGGATTTATGACGGTAAGTGATAAATGCCCATAATATCAGCAAGCAGATTGACAGTGGCAGGTTATGATTAAAAATAAAAGACGCAATCATTTCAATGCCTACTGCGGTGATAGAAGAAATGGACACAATCTTTGTAATGTATAACATGACAAAGAAAGCAATCACCGGCAGGATGAAATTTATCAGCCAGTTATGTGTGATAAATACTGTAATTCCAAGGAAGAAACCATAGGCAGTAGCGACTGCCTTGCCTCCTTGGAACTGTGCAAAAACAGGGAAACAATGTCCAAAGGCACATGCCAGACCAGCATATAAGATGGCATCTTTACTGATGAGGGTTGCTACAAACATGGACAGAAATGCCTTGATGGCATCCAGAACAGTCACAGAGACTGCAGCGGGTTTTCCAAGGACTCGGCCTGCATTACTTGCACCAAGATTACCGCTTCCTTCGTTACGGATATCCTTATGATAAAAGACTTTTCCAATGACTAATGCCCATGGAACAGAGCCAAATAAATAACTGATTAAAATCACAATAGCTGTTTTCATTTTAAAAACCTCCATGATTTATTCTACCATAATTCTATGACTCATGTGTGTTATAATAGGCGGGATGATTCAGGGAGGTTTTCATGGTAAAGAAATATGATGATAATAGTATTCAGATATTAGACGGTCTTGAAGCAGTCAGAAAAAGACCTGGTATGTATATTGGTTCTACCGACAGTCATGGTCTTCACCATCTGATCTGGGAAATCGTAGATAATGCCGTTGATGAAGCTATTAATGGTTATGGAAAAAAGATAAGTATTACACTTGAAGCTGATGGTTCTGTTACTGTACAGGACGAGGGAAGAGGGATGCCTACAGGTATGCATTCTTCTGGAATGAATACGCTTCAGGTTATTTTTACAGTTCTTCATGCAGGAGGTAAATTCACAAGCCAGGGTGGATATAAAACCGCCGGTGGCCTGCATGGTGTAGGTGCTTCTGTTGTCAATGCCATGAGTGAATGGCTGGAAGTGGAAGTGGCTCATGATGGAGAGCTGGTGCGTATGAGATTTGAGGATGGCGGAAAGAAGACCGGTAAACTCGAGCATTTAGGAAAGACAAATAAAACAGGTTCTACTGTACGTTTTAAACCGGATTCTGCTCTTTTTCAGACAACAGATTTCAAATTTGATGCAGTTTGTGAAAGAGCAAGAGAAGAAGCTTTCTTATTATCCGGTATTTCTCTGATTGTGGAGGATAAACGTCCAAAGAAGGAGGCAAAGGAAATTTTCTGTTATGAAGATGGTCTTATTGCTTTTCTGGAATACCTTCATGAAGATAAACAGGTTTTGAATGAACCGGTAAAATTCACAGGAGAATCCAATCATATCCAGGTACAGTGTGCTTTTCAGTATAATGACGGCTATCAGGAAAATACCTATAGTTTTGTTAACCTGGTAAGAACACCAGATGGCGGTACACACGAAGTTGGGTTTAAGACAGCTTTTACCAAAGCAGTAAATGATTATGCACGTAAATATGGTCTTCTGAAAGAAAAAGACAAGAATCTTGAAGGCTCAGATGTACGAGAAGGCTTAACAACGATTCTTTCCATATCTGTACCTGAAGAATTTTTACAGTTTGAAGGTCAGGTGAAAGGGAAACTGGGGACTCCTCAGGCAAAACCAGCGGTGGATGCTGTTGTTGCTGAAAAACTGGCATACTGGCTGGAGGAAAATAAAACTCAGTCTGATACTCTTGTCAGAAAGATGTTGAAAGCATCTCAGGCACGTGAAGCTGCACGTAAGGCAAGAGATGAAGCAAGACGTGGTAAACGCGCAGGAAAAGTGGAAAAGGTATTGTCCGGAAAACTGGCCCCGGCACAGACAAAAGATTCTTCTATTAAAGAACTGTTTTTAGTCGAGGGTGATTCTGCCGGAGGTTCTGCAAAACAGGGAAGAGATTCTCGCTATCAGGCTATTTTACCTTTAAGAGGTAAAGTGTTGAATACAGAAAAATGTTCCATGTCTGAAATTGAAAAAAACGAAGAATTGAATACATTGATTTATACACTTGGTGCAGGTGTCGGTGCAGATTTTGATTATCAGGAGAGTAATTACAACAAAGTCATTATCATGACCGATGCTGATGATGATGGCTCTCATATTCAGATTTTATTGCTGACATTCTTCTATAGATATATGCGTCCTCTGGTGGAACAGGGAATGGTATACATTGCCTTACCTCCACTGTATAAAGTAACTAAAGGAAAAAACAGTGAATATTGCTATTCCGATGAAGAACTTGACACACTAAAAATGAAATACGGTAAGTGTGAAATCCAGAGATATAAAGGTCTTGGTGAAATGAATGCAACTCAGCTTTGGGAAACTACCATGGATCCTTCAAGCAGAACACTGATTCGTGTAGGTATTGACGATAATTCCGTGGCAGACAGAAGAGTGACTACTTTGATGGGGGATAAAGCGGAAAAGAGAAGAAAATGGATTGAAGATAATATATCTTTTACTCTGGAAGATAATTTTAAGGTGAATAACTGATGGCGAAAAAGAAAGTAATAGAAGATAACACAAAATATGTTCCTCAACTGTTAGAAGACATCATGGGCAGTGGATTTGGCAGATATGCTAAATACATCATTCAGGAAAGAGCACTTCCTGATGCACGTGATGGTCTGAAACCTGTACAGAGAAGAATTTTATATGCGATGTATCATGATGGTAATACATGGGATCATCCATATCGTAAATCTGCCAAGACAGTCGGTCTTGTTATTGGTAATTATCATCCTCATGGAGATACCAGTGTTTACGATGCCATGGTGCGTATGTCTCAGGACTGGAAGGTAAGACTGCCTCTGATTGACATGCATGGTAATAACGGTTCTATCGATGATGACCCTGCAGCTGCCATGCGTTATACGGAAGTAAGACTTGCTAAAGTGACTCAGATTATGGAAGATGATCTGGATAAAGATACGGTAGAAATGGCACCTAACTTCGATGATACAGAAAACGAACCAACGGTATTGCCGGTTCCTTTTCCTGTCATGCTTGTGAATGGTGCTACAGGTATTGCGGCAGGGTATGCTACAAATATGCCTCCGCATAACCTCAATGAAGTAGTGGATGCGACTATTTTCCGTTTACAGAATCCAGACAGTTCCTTGCAGGATATCATGAGTATTCTTCCTGGTCCTGACTTTCCAACAGGTGGTATTGTACAGGGAAAAAAAGGTATTGAAGATGCTTTCCGGACAGGTAAGGGAAGAGTGGTAGTACGCTCAAAATGTGAGATTGTTCAGGAGAAAACCTGTCAGCAGATTGTAGTGACAGAAATTCCTTATGAAGTTATCAAAGGGCAGCTTGTTAAGAAGATGGATGAAATCCGTGTTTCCAAAGAGATTGACGGAATACTGGATGTCAGAGATGAATCTGACAGAAATGGTTTGAGAATCGTAGTAGACATCAAGAAGGAAAGTGATGCCAGTATGATTCTGAATTATTTCTATAAAAACACCGATTTACAGGTTTTCTACAGCTATAACAATGTGGCAATTATTGATAAAACACCTGTACAGGTAGGTTTATTAGGCTTACTGGATGCGTTTATTGATTTCAGAAAAGAAGTCGTCACAAGAAGAAGTCAGTATGAACTGGCAAGGATGGAAGCGCGTTGTCATATTATTGAAGGTTTAATGAAAGCTGTATCCATTGTGGATGAAGTTATTGCCATTATCAGAAGCAGTAAAGATAAAGCAGATTCCAAAAAGAATCTGATGGCTGCTTTTGGATTTGATGAAGTACAGGCCGAAGCTATTGTTACATTAAGACTGTACAGATTAAGTAATACGGATATTGTATCTTTAAGAGAAGAATTTGCACAGTTGGTGAATGCCATCGAAGAAACCAAGGCAATCCTGGAAAATTCTGACGTTTTAACTTCTGTGCTGATTAAAGAATTGCGTAATGTGAAAAAAGATTACGGTCAGGAAAGAAAGACACAGATTGAAGATGAAGTCAGTGATATCGTCATTGATAAAGCAAGTATGGTTACCAGTGAAAGAGTGGTCGTAACTATTTCCAAAGACAGCTATATCAAACGTGCTTCCTTGCGTTCTTTTAATGCAAGTAACGGCACACCTACAGGTTTAAAGCAATCCGATGAACTGTTAGGTTCTATAGAATGTGATACACTGGATACTCTGCTGTTATTCACATCTAAAGGTAACTATGCGTATTTACCTGTATGGCAGATAGAAGAAAGTAAGTGGAAAGATGTTGGTATGCACTTGAATAAAGTCATACGTATTGACGGCAATGATAAGATAATCAATGCCATTGTAGTAAAGGATTTTAATACGTATGCTTCAATTGTGACGGTATCAAACAGCGGATTTATCAAGAAAACTCCTGTAAATGTGTTTAAAGTGGACCGCAATAACAAAGTCATGCCGTGTATGAATATTCCGAGCGGTAAAGAATTACTGTGTGCTTTTTGTGTATATGAAGGTGATGAAGTAATTTTGGCATCGAAAGATGGCTTTGCATATAGATACGGCATTGAACAGATACCATCTACTGGTGTAAAATCTAAAGGAGTAAAGGCCATGAATGTCGGTGCCGCAGATGCACTTGTCAGTGCATGTGTCAGACAGGCAACCAATGGCAATGCGATCTTCATAACCAATAATGGACAAATGAAACGTATGCACCTTGAAGAAATTCCAAGTGCTAACAGACCAGCCAAGGGAAATCTTATCTGTAAACGTGTTAAATCTAATCCGAGCGTTATTCAGGAAGTACTGTATTGTGAAGCAGGAAAACAGCTTGTCTTCCATGATGAACAGGATACAATACTTCATGCAGTAGAGATTCCATTAAAGAATGCGACAACAGGTTTCTCTACTCCGGTGGAATTCCATCAGGGATGGTACAGAGAAACAGGCATTGAAGAATGTCGTATTGTAGATTTTCCAACAGGGGAAACCCAGGAAGTTCATGAGGATTATGAAAAGCTGACTCTGTTTGATTAAGAAAGGATATACCTCTATGCGTAAATGTAAAGGTTGCGGAGCAATTCTGCAAACTACGAATCAATCAAAACCGGGCTTCACCCCAAAAGAAAACAGTGAATACTGTCAAAGATGTTTCAGACTCATTCATTATGATGATTTGCAGTTTTCAATGCGTACCGGTATTGCGCCGGATTCAGTATTGAATGAAATTGAAAAGATGGACTGTCTGGTATTATGGGTAGTAGATCTGTTTGACTTTGAAGCAGGAATGATACCAGGTCTTCAAAGAAAAATAGGAAATAAAGATATTCTGCTTGTGACAAGCAAAAGAGATATTCTGCCAGAGACATTAAGTCATGAAAAGATTGCGAGATTTGTATTCTCAAGATTAAAGGATTTCGGTATTTCCATTAAGGGACTGATTATCACAAGTAAAGAAGAAAGACTTGGTGTGGAAGAAGTCAAGGATGCTGTAAAAATGTATGCCAAGGGAAGAAAAGTCGTTGTCATGGGCAAAGCGAATGCCGGTAAATCCACTTTGATGAATTCTCTTCTGGGAGAAAACATTCTGACAATGTCCAGATATCCTGGTACTACTCTGGAATTTAATGAAATCGAAATGGATGGTATCACCTATGTAGATACACCTGGCATTGAAATTGACAGCTCTATCCTGATGGAAATGAAGGAAGACGATTTAAAAACGGTTGTGCCTGCACATACTATTAAACCTATGATTTATCAGGTGAATAAAAATCAGTCTTTTTTCCTGGGAGGCCTTGCAAGAATCGATGTCATGGGATGTGACCATGCAAGTGCGGTATTCTATGTAAGTAATTCCGTGCATATCCACAGATGTAAGACTGAAAATGCTGAAAACATGTGGATCAAGCATTATGGGGAATTATTCAAACCTACTCCGGTACATAACGAATTTAAATCCTATTCCAAGCATAAAGATATGGATAAGATGGATATTGTTATAGACGGACTTGGATGGATCTGTGTTTCCGGACAAATGCAGTCTATCGTCGTAAAAGCACCAAAGAATGTAAATGTAACATTCAGAAAGGCATTATTGTAATATGTTAACAACTAAACAAAAAGCATATCTGAAGTCTCTTGCTATGAATGAAAGAGCTCTTTTCCAGATTGGTAAAGATGGTCTGAATGAAAATGTTGTAGAGACTGTAGAGAATGCATTACGTGCAAGAGAGCTGGTAAAACTGTCTGTTTTGAAGACAGCACCTGTGCAGGATTTTAAAGAACTTGCGTTTGATCTTGCTATGCACACGCATTCTGAAGTAGTTCAGATCATTGGACGCACTATCGTCCTATACAAAAAAAATAAAGAACCTAAAATCTTACTACCATGAAATTAGTTCTGTTATGTCCTTTTGATCCTGTGACAAAAAAGGAAATAGAGTATGCAAAAAAGGTTCTGAAAGAAAGTAACTCTACAGAGATCTATTTGATGCCATGGGGAAAGGGAATATGCACTTTACAGGAAAGAAAAGAAATTCTGAAAGTGACTCTTCAGTCTTATAAGAAACTACGGGTATGTGATGCTATTGAAAAAGAGGATCAGGTAGTTTGTTTTGAAGAAGCAGAAAAGAGTGAAGAAAAAGTGCATCACGGAGATTTTACAAAACTGGAAGAAAAGACACGTAAATACGTATGTGAAAAAGGATATTACTATAAAGAGGTGGCTAAGAATATGTGTAAGCCATCAAGATATGCACATTCTTTACGTGTTGCAGATACCTGTGTACTGCTGGCAAAAGCCCATCATTATGATGAAAAACGCGCATGTAAGGCCGGAATTCTTCATGATATTACCAAGGCATACAGTTATGAAGAATCTGAAAAGATTATTTCTGCCTATAAACCGGAATGGTTATCTATTTCTGAAAAGGTATGGCACAGTTTTACTGCAGTTGTATTTCTTAAACAGTATATGCAGTATGTGGAAGAGGATGTTTTACATGCGATTGAACATCATACTTTAGGTGATGGTAATACAGATCTGGATGCTATCCTGTATATTGCCGATAAGATTGAACCTGGAAGAGGCTATGATACAAGTTATCATATGGCTTTGGCCTGTAAAGATCTTAAAGCAGCTGTAAAATACATACAGGAAGAATCTTTGAGATATAGACAAGAAAAGGAAGGTAAGTAATGTCTGAATTATTAGACTTGACAACAAAAACACTTAGTGAAAAACTGGCAAAAGATATTGTCATTATGGATATGAAGCAGGTAAGCCCATATTCCGATTATTATGTTATCTGCACTGCAAATAATGTACGTCACGCGTCTTCTCTGGCTGATTATGTAGAAGATGAAGTGGAAAAAAACGGATTTACCGTCAGAACAAAAGAAGGTACAGGCGGCAGTACATGGGTATTACTGGATATTGGTGAAGTAGTGGTACATATCTTTACAGAAGAAACACGTAATATTTACAGACTGGAAGCTTTATGGGCCGATCAGCCTCAGACCAGATACGAGGAAAAGGGATAAGTTCATACTTATTCTTTTTTTTTGAAGTGGAATTTAACTTTTCACTTCAGTTTTATTCGCTTTTTAAAATTTTTTCTTGCAACAATTTTGAAAGAGGCTATACTAATTGCATAAACGGTGAAGAGAAGTAGTACCTGAGGGATGCTTGTAAAGAGAGATATCGTATGGTGAAAGATATTGAAGCAGATTCGGGGAACGTGTCTTGGAGTTGTTCAGTCGAAGAGTATTGAGGCTGAATCGTAAGCTTGCGTTAAAAGCTTGAGGTGTCATCTGTCTTAGCACAGATGGAATTTTGGTGGTACCGCGTTATTATGACGTCCAATTGTTCATTGGACGTTTTTTTATAGGAGGTTTGCTTATGTTAAGAAAAGGACGACGATTTCCGTTGGTACAGAAATAGAATATACGCAAATACAAAGATATGAAGAAAGAAGAGGGTATGAATATGAAAAAATTAATGACAACTATTTTAGCAACAAGTTTACTTACACTGGCAGGGTGTTCTTCCTCGAATACAAATGATGATGCAAAAGCAACTGTAGACAGTGCAGAAAATGCAACAGTGATTACTGTAGGTATTTCTCCTGATTATGCTCCATATGAATCAGAAAATACAGATGGAGATATTGTAGGATTTGATCCTGATATGTGTGCTTTATTCGAACAGCATCTGACTGAACAGGAAGGTACACCATATAAAGTAGAATTGAAGAAGATGGATTTTGATAACATCGTTACTCAGTTACAGGGTGATCAGATTGATATCGGTGTTTCCGGATTTACTTATGCAGAAGACAGAAAGGTAGAGTGGTCAGAACCATATCTTGGTTCCTCCCAGGTAGCAGTATTACCTAAGGGTTCCACTATTACATCTCTGGATGACCTGAAAGGTAAAAAGATTGCTGTACAGACTGGTTCTACCGGTGAAGAGGCTGCCAAGGAAATTGAAGGTGCTGATGTTACAGGATTAAAGAATGCCCAGGATATTATGAATGCTTTGAGTGCCAATCAGTATGATGCTGCTGTGGTGGATTTAGGTGTAGCTAAGAACTATGTGGGAAAGGGTGCTTTCACAATGATTGAGGACAGTCTTGTGGATGAACAGAACTATGTAATTGCTAAATTAGGAAACACTGAGATGATTGATAAGATTAACAAGTGTATTGAAACATTCTTGGCAAGTGATGATTATCAGACACTGTGTGATAAATATGGTCTGACACCACTTGAAACAAAATAAAACTGAAAGGGAAAGTGAATATGTTTGTCGCATTTCAGGAAGTCTTTACTTTAGCCAATATTCTGTATCTAGCCAAAGGGGCGCTGTTATCGGTAGGCATTGCAGCACTTTCCCTTTTATTTGGTCTGATACTGGGAACTCTTGGGGCTACAGGTAAAAGAAGTAAACATGGCATACCACGAGGTATTGCCAATGTGTATGTTACGATTATTCGTGGTACACCGTTATTGTTACAGATTCTGATTATCTTTTCTGTTATTCCTTCCATGTACACAGCTATGACTGGAAAGATTCTTAGAATTGATCCGATTTTGATTGGTGTGATTGCAATGAGTATCAACTCCGGTGCTTATCAGACAGAACTGATCAGATCAGGGGTCAATGCAGTGGATAAAGGACAATGGGAAGCCTGCGAAACACTTGGATTATCTAACTGGAAAACATTAAAGCTCGTTATCCTTCCACAGGCATTTAAACGTATCGTTCCGCCATTAATTTCTGAGTTTATTACATTGATTAAAGACAGTTCTTTGATTAGCTGTATTGGAGCTGTGGAATTGTTGAAAGGTGCACAGATTATCGGAGCTCAGTATTTTGATGTGATGTCTCCGTACATGTTAGCCGCAATTTTCTATCTTGTAATGACATGTGTTGTATCTGTGATTGGAGCAAAAGTAGAAAAGAGGTTGTCTGTCAGTGATTAAAGTAGAAAATATATCTAAAAATTTTGCTAAGACACATGCTTTACATAATGTGTCATTGGAAGTACATAAAGGGGATATCATCTCTTTAATTGGCCCGAGTGGTTCAGGTAAAAGTACATTATTGAGATGCATTCATGGACTTGAAACCATTGATTCCGGAAAGATTTATCTTGATGGAGAGCTTATGGATCGTCGCAATGAGAAGAAATTCAGAGAGCAAAGAAATAAAATGGGATTTGTGTTTCAGCACTTCAATTTATTTCCAAATATGACTGTGTTAGAAAACTGCAAACTGGCACAGGTGGAAGTACTGCATAAATCTTCAGAAGAGGCAGAAAAAACAGCTCTGGAATATCTGGATAAAGTTGGCTTAAAAGAAAAGAAAGACAGTTACCCAAATAATCTTTCCGGTGGACAAAAACAGAGAGTAGCTATTGCAAGAGCTTTATGTATGGCCCCTGATATAATGTTGTTTGATGAGCCGACCAGTGCATTGGATCCAGAAATGATCAAGGAAGTACTGGATGTTATGAAAGATCTTGGAAAACAGGGCATGACAATGGTAGTTGTTACACATGAAATGGGCTTTGCAAGAAAAGTAGGTAACAGAGTGGTGTTCCTGGATCAGGGAGAAATTATCGAAGAAAACACTTCTGAAGAATTCTTTTCCAATCCTCAGTCTGACAGAGCAAAAGATTTCTTATCCAAAGTGTTCTATGATTAAGCAATTCATCGGAATTGCTTTTTTTCGCTTTATTTTCTACGATATACATATGAAGACAATTGAAGACATGTATATTACAAGTAAACAGGATATGCTTGAAGCAGTACAGGAGTTGGGTATTTTACCATTCTTTAAAAACTCAGTTCCTGGATTTTCCATAGAAGAAAGATGCAGTCCGGAGGTATATTTTTCCAGTTCAGAAGGTGTGTGGGAATGGAAGGGGCCTGCCATTGTTCAGACAGGATGTGCTTACGGAAAATTCTTTGAAGGAAAAGCTGTTTTTGTGTCTTCAAGATGGATAAATGATCTTGCCAATTACAAAAGAGACGGATATGACTTTGATGCAAGAGTGGATGATGGCTTATCCAGTTATGATCAGCAATATCTCTATAATCTGATTGATAAATATCCTTCAGTACTTTCTAAACAGTTAAAAGCTGAAGGTGGGTATATCAAACCGAAAAAGAACAGTTCCATTCAATGGGAACCGAGAAAAGGGTTTGATACGCAGATGACAAAATTGCAGAAACTTGGCTATGTCACTACTACTGATTTTGAATATGAAACAGACAAGAATGGGAATTTTTATGGATGGGGTATAGCACGCTATGCCACCTTTGAACATGCATTCGGGAAAAAGTTCATTCACCATGTGTATGACAGAACTCCCGAGGAATCCTTTCAGAGACTGTTTAATCACTTAAAGAAAATTCTTCCTGAGGTTCAGGAGAATGAAATAGAGTATTTTCTGAAAAGGGGATAAGAAAAACAGATTTCTATGTGAAACCTGTTTTTTATTATGCTCTGGTAATACCGTTAATAGTGAGCCAGCTGAGTATATCATCTGCTGTAAAAGGATGATCATTATCCCAACATAGAGTACTGTCTATGGAAATCTGTCCTTCAGATACACTGACTAACAGTAAAGAAGGAAAGGAATGGATACCCCATTCAGCTTTGAGCCTGTTGGTAGTATGAGAAGTGTCGAGAGAAGTGATATCTACGATTTCTATCACATCTGTCACATTGGATTTTTTCATATTGTTGATAGATGGAAATACTGTATTGATTACATAGTTGGAGTTGTCATCTGCAGCAGAATAGAAGAAGTAGATATGTTTAGTGGATTCTCCGTGACTTAATGTATATTCTCTTAAAGAATTATAGGCAATATAGTTTGTACTTTCCTGTGTTTTCTTCAGATCAGGTTCATAGATTCTGTACCCGACAACTGCTAACGAGTACAGTGCAAGTATAGTCATAAATGTAAATAGAATACGTTTCATCATAGTATGTTCAGTCTATCAAATCTTTATGTATTTTTCAATTTGCTTTGGAGTATAATAGAGTGACTGGAAGTAATGTGTATGAAAAAATGGTATGAACAAAACTATGTCTCTCACAGAGACTGGATATTAGATAACATGGAAAATCTTGGACTGGATTGTAATGAAGTCGTTCTGGTCATGTTAATTGATTTTATGAATGAACACCATCAGGAAATTGATCTTGAAGGCTTATCTAATAAACTGAATAAATCCCAGGATGAACTGGACAGGGTATTATCTACCTTATGTGCAAGATCTTATCTTTCTATTTTTCCTACCTCCAATGGCTCCAAGTGGAGTTTAAACGGTCTGTTTGAGGCAGATAGTGAAAGAAGTGTGAAGGTGATGGACAGATCACTGTTTGATACATTTGAATCGGAATTTGGCAGACCACTAAGTGAAAGAGAAATGGAAAAACTGAATGAGTGGGTGAAATCCACGCATAAGAAATTAATCATCTATGCTTTAAGACAGGCCAGTCTTGATGAAAAGCTGAGTTTCCCATATATTGATAAGATTATTTCCAATTGGAAAACAAAAGGGTATACAGCGGATAACATAGAGAAGGTGTGGACCAATGCTTAAAAAACCAACGCCCGTAGAAATTTTAGATACAATAGCCGGAATGTTTCCCGAAGCAAGATGTGAGCTGGAACATACAAATAACTATGAGATGACTGTAGCAGTAATTTTGAGTGCTCAGACTACAGATGCTTCTGTTAACAAAGTAACACCGACTTTATTTGCACAATATCCAACAGTATATGCTCTTGCTGAAAGTAATTTGAAAGATGTGGAAGATTGCATTCATAC
>CAKVLT010000022.1 GCA_934757945.1 uncultured Bulleidia sp.
GAAGAATGTTGTTGCCATCATGATCATGAACATGATGAAAAACACCACCGCGATGCTGAAAGAAGAGCTGCAGCTAATGCAGGATTATCCGAAGGTAATCGTATCCATTTAGGTGAAGAAGAACATGAAGGTCATCACCATCATCATCACCACCATGGCGAACATGATGCTGATGAAGTATTTGATTCCATCGGTATTGAAACTATCAACAAATATACTAAAGAAGAAATTGAACATGCTCTATCACACTTAGGTGATAACATTGTCCGTGCAAAAGGTATTGTTCCTTCTACAGACGGTTCCTGGTTATTCTTTGACTATGTACCTGGAGATACAGATATCAGAACAGGTTCCCCTGCTTATACTGGTTTAATTACCATCATTGGTGAAAAAGTAGATGTAGAGCAGATGAAAGATCTGTTTGGAGTGAAATAATGGCAAGTCCTGTCTATGTATTTACAGGATTTCTGGATTCCGGAAAATCCACTCTTATTAAAGATACCCTCTCAGATCCGGGATTTATGGAAGGCACAGATAAAACACTTCTTCTTTGTTTTGAACAAGGGGAAGTAGAATATGAGGAAGATTTCTGTAAAGAACACCGTCTGTTTGTAGAATACTTTGATTCTGCTGACGAATTAACAGATCAGAAATTACAGGATCTGAATACTATCTATGGACCTTCTCAGGTATTTATTGAATGGAACGGCACAGTAGCTTTACCAGAAAAAATACTGCAGGGATTACCGGATGTATGGCCTCTTGTACAGATTTTAAGTACAGTTGATGCGACTACTTTTGAAATGTATATGAATGCCATGAGATCCATGTTATTTGAACAGTTAAGATATTCCGATACTATTATTGTTAACAGATGTACAGAAGATACAGATGCACGTATGTTAAGAGGTAATATTAAAGCTATTAACCGCAGTGCTCAGATTTTCTATGAAGGTAAATTTGGAGAACAGGTAAATCTGAAACAAGGATTACTTCCATTTGATATCAACGCACCTCTTATTGATATTTCTGATGATGACTATGGGTTATGGTACATGGATTGTACAGAAAACCCTATGAAGTATGCAGGTAAAAAAGTAACTATCCGAGGTTACTATGCAGAAAATATTCCTGGCTATAAACAGACTTTCATTTTAGGTAGAAGAGCCATGGTATGCTGTGCCGAAGATACTTCCTTATGCGGTCTTACAGTAACAGGTGTAAAAATCTGGGAAATGAAGATTGGTGACTGGATTGAAGTTACCGGCACATTAAAACCTGTAGATTTAGAAAACGGTGCAAAGACTGTCGTGTTATATGCAGAAAAAGTATCCCGTTATGATAAACCTGCTCAGGAATATGTAACATTCAGTTAAAGCTTCCATGAAGGAAGCTTTTTTTAGTGCGCACAAAAAAAGCCATATCATAAAGATATAGCTCAAGATTTCTTTTCGTAATCAATAATGGAATGAGACATCAGATCCAATGCTTTTTTCCTTGTTTCAAGGATAGATGGATTGGTTTTATCAAACACAAACTGTTTTGTGACAAATGCCAGGGTCTGTCCATAATATTGTGATAACAGCTCATTACTGTATTGTGGAAGAATATCCGAATCTCTTCTTTCATTCAGAAAAGTAAGAACAGATTCCGCATAACAGTTATTGATGATTTCTTCAAAACCGTTCTGTCCCACAACATTGTATGCTACTTTATAGAATTCCTTATTCTTTTCTATGTTTGCCAGGGCAATCAGAATAAACTTGGAATAGTCTTTTTTTACATCTTCATGTGTATCTGATAAAGAAAGATCCATATGCACAATCCAGTTCAGACAATCATATTTATCTTCGAAATAATTATAAAATGTTGCACGGATTACTCCTGTTTCATCACATATCTGTTTAATAGTAATCTTTTCAAACACTTTTCTCTGCATCAGATATCTAAGATTCTCAGCAAGAGAATTCTTCATAATATTCTTTCTATATTCCATATTTTACTCATACCAATAAAAACTTTGCGACAAGCCACAGACTGAAGATAACCATTAATGCGCCACCCGCAAAAGACACCTGCCTCTGGTAGCTGGCACCTAAATTATATCCCACCGTCAAAGAAAGTAAAACGATGCTGAATGCAATAATCGCTACAGCAAGTATGGAAAATGTAAGTGGTGCACAAAGAAAACCTATACTTGTACCTACGGCAAGTGAATCAATATTTGTAAACACAGCCACCTTCACAAGCTTTTTCAAATCAAAATCTTTATCCAGCTTTTCTTCGTAGTGAATCTGTTTAAACCCTTTTGTCATCAGGATGATTCCCAGACAGAAAATAATCAGCACTGAAGCTAATAATTTCAATCTGTCATTCATCAAATCCTGCAATAAGACCGCAATACCATATCCTATTGCCACAGATAGACAACTGATTAATGTATACACCCCTGCATATGTTAATCTCTTTTTCCATGTTAATTGCTTTACAGTTGCTCCTATCTGCATCATGTACACAAACCCGTCTAAAGAAAGCCCTAATAATATAGCAATCGTTACTGTCATAATCCCTCCTATGCATTAGTATTCTATCTTAATACGAAATGGAAAGGGATAGACAAAACTACATAAGTGTAAAAAGAAAAGGAACTCAGGGTTCCTGTTCTTCGAGGGAGGGAAGATATTCATAAGTTTCTTTTTGAATACACTCATATTCTACTCATGGTTCGTGAAAGAAATATGCGAGTTTCGTGAAATTTCAGTGAAATTCATCTTTTACAATAATCCCCAGTAATTGTGCACATGCCGCAGCCTGTTCCATGGTCATGATTGCACCTTTTAAATTGGACATTTCTACAGCTATACCATCGATCTGAGCTGTTCTGAAATCCACTCCTTTTAGAGAAGTTTGTAATAATTCTGTCCCATTCAAAACAGTATTTTCAAACTGTAATCCAGATTGTTTACACATAGACATGGATCCTTCCAGCATTCTGCACTCCTGATATCTGACATACTGCATTTTAGTAGAATTGAAATTTGTATAATCCAGCTGGCATCCCTGAAATACCACATCCTGTAATGTACCAAAAGAAAAATCACAACCTGTCATTCTGCAGTTTTTAAAGATTGCTCTTCTTACAACCACTTCTGTAAAATACCCATTAGAGAAATCACAATGATCAAACACACAATCCACAAAGCCTGTATTTCTGTTTTTCGCATTAGAAAAATCCACTTTGTTAAAAACACAACCATAGAACTCTTTTCCTTTAACTGTTCCGGTTTCCTGAAGATTTTCAAATCTTTTACCTTCTGTTCTGTACCCTAAAGATGCAAATGTGCTCTCTTCAAGCTCATCGCTGATTTCCGGGGAATCTATCTTCTTTTTTTGTTTCATAAGTATTCTTATTCAAAAAAAGAATCTTATCCAAGACTCTTATTTCTTCTCCTTTTTATCAAAATCTTCTGCTCTCATCTGCATAACTTCAAAACTGCAGAAAGCACATACCAGTACAACCAGTACCTTTGTGATGATTCCAAGATTTGTTAATAATGTAATGATACAAGCCAGAGCCAAAGCTACCAGTAATAAATATTTCTTCATGAGAATCCTCCGTTGATAGCACAAATGTTAGCACAATCACCATAAATACACAATGCACCCCTATCTGAACAGTAAACAAGGCAGATACACTGTCACAGTATATCTGCCTTGTTTTTTACCACTTGTATGTATTGCCGTTCATGTTCAGAAGTCTTCACATGCCGGTTCGTTATTGGCATATTTCCTTGTGAAATCCATTAAAGATGGTTTTTTATTTTTATATTTAGACATAGAACTTTACCTCGCATATAAAATCTATATCTGGCATAGACATTTATTGAATCAGGTAATCAATTATATAAGTTAATACACTTGACATACTATTCCAAAAAATGCAGGATGCACAGAACCCATAATGAAAATGACTATGTTTCCATAGCCATTTTCACTTAACAGATCTTTCTGATCCATCCTTCTGGTGCTTCAATCTTGCCGGACTGAATACCTGTAATAGTTTCATATAATTTTGATACTACCGGTCCTGCTTTTTCCATACCGGAAGGAATCTCAATCACTTCTTCATGATTGACAATTTTACCTACAGGTGAAATAACCGCAGCTGTTCCACATAATGCACATTCTTCAAAGTTTCTGATTTCATCATATCTGACAGGTCTTTCATCCACTTTAAGATGTAAATAGTTTTCTGCAATATACACAATGGAACGTCTTGTGATAGAAGGAAGGATAGAATCACTCTTAGGTACCACAAGATTGCCTTCTTTATTCACAAAGATGACATTACTTCCACCAGTTTCCTCCACATAAGTTCTTGTGGCAGGATCCAGGTACAGATTTTCTGCAAATCCCTGACTGTGCGCAATTACAGAAGAATGTAAACTCATTGCATAGTTTAACCCTGCTTTTACTGCACCTGTACCACGAGGAGCAGCTCTGTCAAAATCAGACACCTGAATCGCAATTGGTGTAGCTCCGCCTTTATAATATGGACCTACCGGAGTGGTAAACACTCTGAACTCATAGGTATCTGCAGGTTTTACACCAATAACCACCCCTGTAGCAAATTCATAAGGGCGAATATATAAAGATGCGCCACTTCCATAAGGTGGTACCCAGTCAATATTTGCTTTAACCACCTCATCAATTGCTTTTAAGAATAACTCTTCGGGTATAGAAGGCATTTCAATACGCCTTGCGGAATCTGCCATTCTTTTTGCATTCATATCCGGTCTGAAACAAACTACACTGCCATCTTCCCAGGTGTACGCTTTCATACCTTCAAATACCTGCTGACAATACTGCAAAATACCTGCGGATTCATTTAAAGTTACATTTGCATCATCCACAAGAGTACCTTCATCCCATGCACCATCTGCATAGTTTGCGACAAATCTTTTATCCGTTTGTCTATAGGCAAATCCAATGTTTGCCCAGTCTAAATCTTTTTTTGCCATATTACGCTGCCTGCTTTCCATCTTTCTTTACTTTAGCTTCTACCGGCTTTTTACCAATAGACATCAAAATCTTTACACAATGTACTGCCACAATTACAGCAAGTACAATTAAGAATAATGCTACAATCAGCTGCAGACCATTTACAAGGAATACTGCAGTTCCTGCCATATACGCTTTTACATTAGTAATAACATTTAAAACAATTGCTGTAAAAGTTACACAGAACATGAAGATCATAGGGAAATAAAACATCCAGGATTTTCTATTGGTTGCTTTCATAAATACTGCTATGGAGATTAATACAAGAGCACCAAGTAACTGGTTGGCACTTCCAAATAATGCCCATACATTAGAATAACCTCCAAGACACAGTACATATCCCAGTACCAGTGTAATTGCTGTAGCAAAATACTGATTGGCACACACTTGCTTCCATGCTGGCATTTCTTCTCTGTCATCATCTGATACAAACAATTCCTGGAAGGAAAGTCTTCCAATTCTACCTACTGAATCCAGTGTAGAGAATGCCAGTGCACTGATACACATGGTCATAAAGACATTGGCAACGGAGGAAGGAATACCAAACTTTTCAAGGAAGCCTGCAACACCCTGAGAAAAAATCTGGAAAGGGGTCAAACCTGCAGGTACTGCACCGTTCACAGCCACTGCACCAACAACAATCAAAGAAATAACTCCAAGCAAAGTTTCAAGAATCATTGCACCATAACCAACAGGTAACATGTCTGTTTCATTACTTACTGTTTTGCTGGAAGTGCCACTGGACACAAGAGAATGGAATCCGGAAATAGCACCACATGCCACGGTAACAAACAATATCGGGAACATGTATGTCCTGGCACCACTGTCACTTGTTAATACAAATCCATTGAACGCATTCAGTTTCTACGTTGTCAATAATACTTACCAAAAGAAAACGAGTCAATATATTTCAGAAACATTTACATTTATTTGCAGAAACGCTATGAAACAATTTACATTTCCCCGAATTCACAAAATCATGCTGTTTCCAGGACTGGTTACCCATCAGATTTCCTGTTCCTGTACAAGTCTGTCAATCCAGGAAAATACCTCTTCAAGATTATAGTCACTACTATGCGTTATCCCTCACATCAACAATCCAAATCCACTTCTATATATGTAAGAAGTTGCTTTCAAAAAACATATTTATTCTTTTTGAAAGTAAAAACTATATTAAGACAACCCAAAGGAACGCAAGCTTATATTTCCTTATAAGCGCGAAAACAATAAGCAAAAATATCACACCACATCGGCATATCCGCCTTGTCTGACCAGCATATTCTTTTCCCTTATTAAGCATTAAATGATGAAATCAAATTTCTCTTTATTGAATGATAAGTGTTATTCTTTATTACAGAACATAATTGCCACTTCTTTCTGCTTTTATGATACCTATACACGTGCGTATACTATTTCTTTTCAACTACTAAATGAAAGTCAGAATCATAATGTAATCCTGATTCCCGACATATTCTGTCATTGACAGTATCTAATGCTCTTTTGTATTCGCCATATTTTGGTGACAGAACCATAAGATTTGGAATAAAGATATCGTTATACCCTTTATCCTGGTATTCTTTCATCATCTTTCTTTGAGCAATAAATGCAGGATGATATTTCATAATACCTGATTTTAATTTAGCTCCTTTCAAAACATCAGCTTTTAATTTTTCATACTCTTCATCACTCATATCACGATAATATGCAATCATTTCATCCGCTGTTCTTGTTTCTGAAGTAATACCACTGGCAAGTTTAATGCCTAATTTCATCATAAATGGTGTTTTTAAAGTGGTATTTTCACAGTATTCCAAGATATTTTCCAATGCTTGTTTTTGTTCAGAAGTTTTGATTCTTACATTAAGAAATGGCTTAAAATGACTGTTCAAATACTCTGCCCATGCTTCATCTGGAAACATAGATTCTATTGCACTTTCTATCGTTTTATAATCAAGTACTTCATTTGCTTTATCAGGATTGCCATTATCAATAAAATCTTTTAATGCCTCAAGTTCTGATTCCTGTAGCTGCTTTTCCTGTAACTTTTGATTATAAATACTTATAAGAATTCCTTTATCGTTATTTGCCAACAGTTTTTTGATATCTTCGATACTGATTCCAAGTTTTCTATATACAGAGATCTTTTTTAATACTTTTACATCTTCATCTGTGTAATTACGATAACCATTCGTATCTTTTTTTATGGATAATAAGCCTTTTTCTTCGTAATACTTAATTGCGCGTCTGGTCATTCCTACTTCTTTAAGAATTTCATTTACTAACATACCAAAGCACCTCCTTCATCTAAAGCATAAGCGTGTACGCAACGTGCAGGTCAACAGTTTTTCAAAGCTTTCACAATATATTTTCGCATATAATTTCTTCAAAGATACCTGAAGAGATGATTAAATCTAAATCAACAATACTTAATAAATAAAAAAAACGAAAGCCTCGATACATAAAGACTTTCGTGATAAACAATGGCGTCCCGGATGCGATTCGAACGCACGGCCTTTCGCTTAGGAGGCGAATGCTCTATCCAGCTGAGCTACCGGGACATATATTACATCTTAGAGGTATTATCTGCTTCTACCTGAATAAGATTCTGTAATAACAATCTGTGTAACAGCAAATCATCCTCCTGAGGATTCAATACAACTGCCGCAAGATACTTATTAATCTGCAAAAACTGAAGAAGATCTTTTTTATCAAATGCATAAATTTCTTCACCCTTCTGCAATACTGGTTTGAATTCTTTTAATTTGGAAATATCTGAAAATACAGGAAAGTATTTTTCATCATCACTTCCAAGCATCATATCCGCCTTATCCACATCACCGCAGTTTTCCATAGGATCTTTTTTAGGATACACAGCACCAAAAAACAATACATCAGAAGTCATAAACACTGTCAGTTCTTCCAAAGCTCTTTGTAACCCTTCATTGGATAAAGGCATCTTTCTCTGTAACAATAATTGTTGTAATCTGGAGGAATTTCCCAGCCCTTCTTCATATTTCCGCATGTCTTTATTGTATTGAAAAAGCTGATGGAATGCAAACACTCCTTTTTGCAGATATAATCATAACCTTTGAAATACATTGCGTTTCGTAGGATAATAGGAACGTTTAGAGGAGATTTACCATGGAAACACATATGAAACAAATTAGACAACTGCCAACACCAGAGGAACTCAAAGCACAGTTTCCTCTTTCCGAAGCAGTTCAGAATATCAAAAAGAGAAGAGATAAAGAAATTGAAGATATCTTTACAGGAAAAGATAACAAATTTCTCTTAATTATTGGACCTTGTTCTGCAGACAGAGAAGATGCTGTGCTGGATTACATGGAAAGACTTTCCAGAGTACAGGAAAAAGTCAAAGATAAAATATTAATGATTCCACGTGTCTATACCAATAAACCTCGTACCAAAGGTGTAGGATACAAAGGTATGTTGCATCAGCCGGACCCTCATAAAGGAGAAGATATGCTGGCAGGTATCATAGCTATCAGAAAACTGCATACAGATGTTGTAATGAAAACAGGCTTTACCTGTGCAGAAGAAATGCTCTATCCTGAAAATCATGCTTATCTGAGTGATCTGTTAAGTTATGTAGCCGTTGGTGCAAGAAGTGTGGAAGATCAGCAACATCGTATGGTTTCCAGTGGTATCGGTATCCCATGCGGCATGAAAAATCCAACAGGTGGCGACCTTTCCGTCATGATGAATGCCATCAGTGCCGCACAGGCAAAACAGAAGTTCGTTTACAGGGGATGGGAAGTACAGACTACTGGAAATCCTTTAGCGCATGTCATCTTAAGAGGCTATGTAGACAAATATAACCATTCTCTTTCCAACTATCATTATGAAGATCTGATGGAAACTAAATTCCTGTATAACCAGTTCCAACTGGAAAACCCTGCTGTAATTGTCGACTGTAATCACAATAACTCCGGTAAACAGTACATGGAACAGATTCGTATTGCCAAAGATGTCCTGCATTCCAGAAAATGCAGCAAGGATATTGAAGGACTGGTAAAAGGTTTAATGATTGAAAGCTATCTGGAAGATGGTTCTCAAAGTACCGAAGGAACCATTTACGGTAAATCCATCACTGACCCTTGTCTTGGATGGGAAAAGAGCGAACAGCTGATTTATGATATTGCCGAGGAACTATAACTATGGAATACAGTGAGCTGATTAAAGAAAGATATTCCTGCAAGAACTTTTCAGACAGACAGGTAGAACAGAAAAAACTCACAAAGATACTGGAAGCTAGTAGACTTGCCCCTACTGCTAAAAACCTGCAGACACAACACATCTATGTACTCCAGACAAAGAAATATCTTGATATTCTAGACACATACTGTCCATGCAGATATAATGCTCCGACAGTTCTTGTCTTTGCCTATGATAAATCCCTCTCCTACATCTATCAGGAAACCGGGCTGTCCTCAGGACACGAAGATATGGCTATTGTGGCAACTCATGCCATGCTGGAAGCGTATAACCAGGGTGTAGACAGTTGCTGGTTAAACAGATTTCCGCCCGTCACTCTTGCAAAAGAATTAGGTCTTCCGGAAAATGAAGAAATTGTTCTGTTAATGGATCTCGGCTATGGCAATGCTACTTCTCCATTACCAAACCACTACTCAAGAAAACCATTGGAAGAAACTGTAACCTATCTTAAATAACCGGCACATGCCGGTTTTTTTATACCTTTTTGTATCAAATTGTTTATCTGCCCACTTGTGTAACCGGTTACATAGTTCTATAATGGAAACCGTAAAGGAGATTTGAGTTTCCATGACATCTGAAACCACAATCATTGAAAATGCCATCTCGCAATACAGAAAGAAAGGGCTGTCTTTTACCATGGAGGATATTGCCAAAAACATGCATATTGCCAAAAAGACAATCTATAAGTTCTTTCCTTCCAAAGAAGCTTTATTACAAGGAATTGTAGAATATGGATTTTCTCATATCCAGGAAAATAAACAGAACATCCTGCAACAGGATATTCCCTACCTGGAGAAACTGAAGAAATTACTGATTGCCATGCCTGCTGATCTGGAATCCATCGATTTCAAACAGCTCGAACCACTGCAATCCCAATATCCTGCAGTCTTTCAGTCAATTTCCACGCATTTATCTTCCGACTGGAAACCGGTACTTGATTTCATTCAAAAAGGCATAGATGAAAAAATCATCAGAGAAATCCCTCTCTACATGATTGAAGTCATTGTCACTTCCAGCATGAACAACCTGTTATCCTCATCCTGCAGTCCAGCTTCCTACCAGCAATCCATAAATGATTTAGCAGACATCTTAATGAAAGGTATAATTTTATGAAACAATGTCTTAACAACAACTGGGAATTCACCAGACAATGGAATGAGGACTTCAAAAAAGGCCTTTCAGAATTTCCATCCGTTCGTCTTCCACATACTGTTCAAGAACTCCCATTGCATTACATCGATGTACAATCCTATCAGATGCTATGTGGATACAGAAAACATGTGCACTTAGAAAATGTCTCTTCCAAGAGAACTTTCTTGCAGCTTGATGGTGCAGCACACATTTCCACCATCTATGTCAACGGTAAAAAAGCAGGCCATCATGAATGTGGATATACTGCTTACAGAGTAGAAATTTCAGACTATGTGCATGAAGGGGATAACCTGATTGCCATTTCCTTAAATACAAAAGAAGATCCTTCTGTCCCTCCATTTGGCTTTGTGATTGATTATCTGACCTATGGTGGCTTATACAGGGATGTCTGGCTGGAACAGACTCCGTTCACTTATATCGAAGATATTTTTGTTAAGCCGGATACCGAAAAGATACAGGTGGAAATACAATATTCCGGTTCACTCAGATCTTTACACCTGCTTGCCTGTATTTCAGACAAAAACGGTAAAGAAGTTGTCACAAAAGAATATGCAGATTGTCCTAAAGAAATTGAACTACGCATTCCAGATCCGATTCTATGGAAAGTACATCATGGCTATCTCTATACCTTACAGTTACGTATTGCAGAAAATACTTGCGTCAAAGAAGTCAGATTTGGTTTAAGAACTGTTACAGTCACAGAAAATACTATCTGTATCAATCAGGAACCTGTCTTTTTACGTGGGCTTAACAGACATCAGTCTTTTCCATATGTTGGCTATGCTGCAACCGAATCTCTTCAAAGAGAGGACGCAAGAATTCTTGATGAAGAACTTGGAGTCAATGCGGTAAGAACCTCGCACTATCCTCAGTCTCAGTATTTTATTGATGAGTGTGACAAAAGAGGCATTTTAGTTTTCACAGAGATTCCAGGATGGCAGCACATTTCTCAGGATGCACATTGGAAACAGATTTGCTGCAATAATGTCAAAGATATGGTCAGACAATACAGAAATCACCCTTCCATCTGCTTATGGGGTGTAAGAATCAACGAAAGTCAGGATGACGATGCCTTGTATACACAGACAAACGCCATTGCACATGCCTTAGACCCAACACGACCTACAAGTGGTGTACGTTACCTTGAAAAGAGTTCCTTGCTGGAAGATGTGTACAGCTATAATGACTTCTCCCATACAGGAGATAATCCCGGTTGTAAAGCAAAGAAGGATGTCACACCGGATATGAAGAAACCAGTATTGATTTCAGAAAGTAACGGGCACATGTTTCCAACAAAGAGTTATGATCCAATTTTCAAAAGAGAATCTCATGCTTTAAGACATGCAAAAGTACTCAACGATGCCTTAAGTGATCATCAGCACGCAGGATGTTTTCAATGGTGTATGTTTGACTATGCCACACATAAAGATTTTGGAAGCGGAGATAAAATCTGTTATCACGGAGTACTGGACAGTTTCAGAAATCCAAAACTCGCTGCAAGTGTCTATGCCAGCCAACAGGACAGGACTCCTGTCTTGCAGGTAAGTACTTCCATGGATATTGGTGATTACCCGGCAGGACAGATTCCTTCCTTCTATTGTTTCACTAACGGAGATGCAGTACGTCTCTACAAGAATGACGCCTTTGTCAAAGAATTCAGCACCACCCCATACACAGCTTTACATCATGGTCCTATCCTGATAGATGATACTATTGGCAATCTGCTGGAAAATAATGAACACATACCTTCCACAGAGGCTCGACAAATCAGAACCTGTTTAAACGCTGCGGCAAAATACGGTATGGCCAATCTGCCATTAAAATACAAAACTTTATTCGGTTATGTCATGGTCAGATACCATCTTTCCTTTGCGGATGGTTATGCTTTATACAGCAAATATGTAGGCAACTGGGGAGGTGAAGCGACCGTATGGAGATTTGATGCTGTCAAAGATAACAAAGTCATTGCAAGTATCACAAAATCTCCTGGAGAATCTTTACATCTTGAAGTCATTCCTTCCTCTACTGTACTCCATGAAGGAGACACCTATGATATGTGCGCATTGCGTATACGCATCAAAGATAACCATAACAATCTGGCAAGTTATGCACAACTGCCTGTACATATCCATGTAAGTGAAAATCTTACCCTCATTGGCCCTGACACTGTAACTGCAGAAGGCGGCATGTGCGGAGTCTACGTCAAAACAAACACACAGACAGGTATCGCAACAATCACTGTAGAAAGCAGTGCTATACCCCCTGTCACCATTACCATCGAAATCAAAGGATAAACTGCTATGAAACAATTCAGCACAAAAGAAAAAACTGCCTATGGTCTTGGCGCTGTAGGAAAAGACATGGTCTATGCTTTATCCAGCGGCTATGTCATGTATTACTACCAGGATATATTAGGGTTGTCCGCCACATTTGTGGGACTAATCTTAATGATTGCACGAGTTTTTGATGCCTTAAACGACCCTTTCATGGGCATTCTGGTCGCAAAAACAAACACAAAATACGGAAAATTCAGACCATGGATTCTATCTGGAACCATCCTCAATGCATTTGTTCTCTATGCTTTATTTTCAGCACCATCTCTTTCATCAACAGGACTGATGCTCTATTTTGCCATTGTCTATATTCTCTGGGGTGTTACCTATACCATGATGGATATTCCGTACTGGTCCATGATTCCTGCTGTCACAGAAAAACCAGCTGATAGAGAACAGTTATCTGTAGTAGGAAGAACATGTGCCGGTATAGGTTCAGCTCTTATTCAGGTAGGTACTGTCATGTGTGTTGCCATGCTTGGAAAAGGCAATGAAGCTACAGGCTTTAAATGGTTTTCTTTAATCGTTGCCATCCTGTTTACAGTCACAGAATCCATCCTATTCTTTACCATCAAAGAAACAAAAAGTGAAAAAAAGATGGAGACCACTTCCATTAAAGATATGTTCTTTGCTTTATTTCACAACGATCAGGCAATGATTACCGTATTCACTATTGTACTTATCAACAGTGCACTCTACATCACCAGCAACCTGATTCTCTACTTTTTCAAATACGATCTTGGTGGCGAAGCATGGAAAGCACAATATACCCTGTTTACTACTGTAGGAGGTGCAGGACAGATTCTTGGAATGATGGTTCTCTATCCGCTTTTACGCAATAAGCTTTCCAACACAACAATTTTCAAAACCTCTCTGATTATGGCCATTATCGGATATATGTGCCTGTTACTGAGCTGTATAGCAAATCTTGCGCATGTCTTACCTTTATTATGTGCGATCGGCCTGCTGGTATTTGTTTCCAACGGTATGTTAAGTGTTTTAACCACCGTCTTTCTATCCAGCTCTGTAGACTATGGCGAAATAAAAACTGGCAGAAGAGAAGAGTCTGTCATTTTCTCCATGCAGACATTTGTAGTCAAAGCTGCTTCCGGACTGGCTGTATTTATGACAGGGATTGGTCTAGACTGTATTCATCTCAACGGTAACAGTGAAGATGGTATTCCAGTGGCTCAAAGTGCTTCCACTATTGCAGGACTGCGTTGTTTGATGACAATTTTACCAAGTATCGGTCTTCTTGTTGCACTGGTGGTATTCCAGAAGAAATTCCAGTTAACGGATACAAAAGCTGAAGAAATCGCAAAAGCTTTAAGTGAGAAAAAACAATGCAGTGGAAAATAACCGTTAAAACAGATACGGAAACACGTACAGAAACCATTCAAAGTACTTCCTCCATCACTCATATGCACTGTGACATACAGGGAACCATTCAATCTGTTACAGCAAGCACAAGACTAGATGTGTCCAAAGAAGATGTACTTTTCTTTAACGGATATCAGACATGGAGCTATTGCAAAGAAGTTCACCGCAATGCCTTTCAAAAAGGTTTACAGCATATCCCTCAAAAACTTCTGGATACTTATCACTTTGACAGATATGGAGATTATCATTTCTATACCTATCCACACAAAAAAGGAATTTTTCAGGGATATACCTATATGTATATACGACACGAAAACACCTACCATCTTCTTGCGTCTGTAAATGAAGAACCCGGCTATACCATCTTCCATTACGATCACGGCATCTTAACTTTAACAAGAGACTGTGTGGGACTGGAAGTACATGGCACTTTTCCTATATTTGATCTGTTTGAAAAAGAAGGAAGCGAAGAAGAAGTGTTTGATGCCTGGTTTAAAGCCATGCATATTCTTCCGAAAACCAAGCAGAAACTCTATGGATATTCAAGCTGGTATAATCACTATGAAAACATCACTTCCTCCACTATCAATGAAGATCTTGAAGGATGCAGAAGAATTTTACAGAATGGTGATCTTTTCCAGATAGACGATGGATGGCAGCCATGTACAGGTGACTGGCTGGAATATAATCCTCTTAAGTTTCCGAATGGACTTCGTTATGAAACCGATAAAATCCATAAAGCGGGATTTCAGGCTGGCCTTTGGTTAGCACCATTTACAGCCTCAGTCCATTCTCAGTTAGCCCAAGAGCATCCAGACTGGTTACTGCAGATAGATGGTAAGCCATGGTTTATAGGTTCCAACTGGGATGGTGCCTATGCTCTGGATATTGATCATCCTGAAGTCATTGCCTATCTTGAGAAAGTATTTGATCAGATATTTAACGAATGGAACTTTGATCTTGTCAAACTGGATTTTCTGTATGGAGCGGCTCCATTTGGATCATCAGCAGAATCGCGCAGTGCCAGAATGTACAGAGCCAACAGACTGCTCAGAAAACTATGTAAAGATCATCCAATCCTTGGATGTGGGGTGCCAACCTGTACTTCTTTTGGTGTATTTGAATACAATCGTACAGGCTGTGATGTTTCTTTAGACTGGAATGATGTATGGTATATGCGATTTTTCCACAGAGAAAGAGTATCCACCAAACACTCTATTGCCAATACCATTTTCAGAAGACAGCTCAACACAAGAGCCTATGGCAGTGATCCCGATGTTTTCTTCTTGAGAGAAGACAATATCCGATTAACCTCTTCTCAGAAAGAGGCACTGATTACTCTGGATGCTCTGTTAGGAAATGTCTTTTTAACCAGTGATAATCCAAACACATATACAGAAAAACAGATAGCTCAGTACAGGTACTATCGCCATCTGTCTTCAGCAACCAATATACATTGTTCATTTACAGGTACTGTATGCACCATCACGTATACATTGGATAGTGTTACTCAAAGCTTTCAATATGATACTCAAAATCTGTAGATTCATTCTGCAGATTTTTTTAAACACCTTGCATAGAGACTGTCCATGCCGATTGCACCAATAGGAGCAGTAATCAAAATACCCAACACTGCCACAGATAACACTATCTCACCACACGCAAGACCATTAGCAAGTGCAACTCCACCAATAGCTGCCTGTACCGTAGCTTTAGGTAAATAGGAAACCATACAGAACAGCTTTTCTTTCACATCCAGATCAGAGCCTGCCACCGATACCATCACACCAAGTGAACGTACAAGCAATGCCAGAATGATCAATACAACAGCTTCAGGACCCGCAAGAAAAGTATATTGAATATTGACTTCAGCACCCACAAGTACAAACAGCAGAATTTCTGCCATCTGCCAGATGTTGCCAATCTGACAGGAAATCTGCTTTGTCAATGTCTGTTTAGATTGAATCTTTACTACCACAGCCATAGCCACAACTGCCAGTAATCCTGACATACTGAAATATGGCTGTAACACATCTTCCAGAGTAACAAGAATAAAGGATACAGATAAAAGAACCACCACTTTCAATGTAACAGAAAGTTCTGTATGGTTAAACAGGATGGACACTGCCATTCCCATCACAATCCCTGCAAGTATGCCCAGAATTATGGAAAGAGGAATATTCAGAAATCCTGTCCACTGTATCTGCCCACCTTTTGCCATGGCAAGAAAAGTAGAAAACAGTACAATAACAAAAACATCATCACAGGAAGCTCCTGCCAGTAATCGTTGAGGAATTGCTTTTTGAGTGCCATACCCTTTTTCGATATATTCTACCATTCTGGGAACCACCACTGCAGGAGAGACCGCCGCAAGCACACTGCCCATAATGGCTGCCTCTACATATGTGATACCCAACAATTTTGGAGCAAGCACCACATAGGCAACAAGTTCAAAAGAAGCTGGTACAAAGGATAACAATATTGCGGATTTTCCTGCTTTTAAAAGATCTTTTATATTTAATGTCAGCCCTGCTTTGATAAGAATAATGATTAAAGCGATTTTTCTTAATACAGCAGAAACAGATAAAATTGTCGGATCCAGCACATTACACACATACGGTCCAAGAAAAATGCCTGCCACAAGCATCCCCACAATACGAGGTAAATGCAGCTTTTGAGCAATGCGGGCCAAACTCAGCCCTGCAAGAAAAATAAATGCCAGTGATAATAACATAAACCATCCTTTCTGTCACAAAAAAGGCTGACAACTTTTCTGCGACTTAAAAACAAATCGTAGAAGTCATCAGCCTGATAGATATCAGCAGTTCTGGTTTTCACCAAGGGAGAACTTCATTCCCGCTAAGTATCTTACCACTTTATAATCGTTTTTCAAATCCTCCGTGCACTTTTGCTCCGGATTGATATGTAACAAAGGCATGAGGATCTGTTTCATGAATAATCTGTTCTATCTGAGATTCTTCATAAGCATTCAACGCTACAAAAAGAACCTCACAATCCGTGGAAGTATAGGCACCTTCCCCTTTCCAGCAGGTTACCCCTCTTCCCATTTCTTTCAGTATTCTCTGTTTTACCATCGGTTCCTTTGTGAATATCAATGCAGTCACATTAATATTCTGATAATGGAAATGATCTGCTACGGTATATAAGATACCCACAAATACCGCAGAATACATGATGGTTTTAACATCATACACAAACAGGCATATGCCAAACAGGACGATGTTGAAATAAATCGATACCTGTCCGGTTTTAAAGTCCGGTTTCTTCTTCACAAGACATACAGTAGCAATATCCATACCACCGCAACAGCCGCTTCCGGACAACGCAAGTCCTACACCGATACCGCAGATCATAGCCCCAAACACTACATTTAAAATCATATCTTCCACAACAGGTGCATTTACTGCAGGAAGTACGGATAATAATACTGTCTGTATGGCAAGAGAGACCAGTGTCTTTATGCAGAAATCTCTGTTCATGATGGTGTACGCCATAATGAATAACGGGATATTCAGCGTAAAATTGATAATACCAAGAAGATTCATGCCATCAGGTACAGGTAAAAGATGCTTGATAGCATATTCTATTAACTGTGACAAGCCAATCATTCCACCAAAGTTAATATGATTAGGTGTTACAAACAGCCAGATACCCACCGTCAACAATACGGATCCCAGAACAAGATTACTTATTTTTCTCATGAAAACATTTTAACGCATGTACTGTTAATCTACAGCAATATTTTTCATTGCCTGTATTTCATTGTGTACAGACTGCTGGAAATATTCTAACTGTTTTGCTCTTGCGTCTGTATAAGTTTTTAATTCTTCACTCACATCCGCACCATCTTCTTTTTCCAGTAAGGAAGCTGTAGCTAAAGCAGTATCTGTAAAGTAATACCCTTTATTATTACCCCACCACTTGTTGTTATCCACAGCTTTATTGGCATGATTGTCAATTTTTACTGCAGCTGATGGAGAGAATAAATAATAGTTGTATTCACATAAACCATTTAATTCATAAGCTACATCCAGCGCATCAGAGATTTTATCTTCTTTCAGATCATCAATCACTTCATCCAGTACAGTTAAGTTATCCTGGTATCCTGCATGTTTCATCACAATATCGCTGGAGAAAACAATACCGACAAAGTTATCCTGTACATATTTAAACAGCTGTAAAGCTTTCTTATTGAATGCCTTGCCTTCTTCCTGAATAGCTGTAATATCTTCTCCATCAGCCACTGCCTTTGCATAACGTGTATTGATATCTTCACATTCCTTATTCAAAGTATCTACAGCTTTCTGGAATGTGTCGATGCCTTCCTGCCAGTCTTCCTTAGAGATACCTGCTTCCTTTGCATACGCTTCACAAAAGCTTTCCATCAGATCATCAATAGTAGCCTGCATGTTTAAAGGCATAGCTGGTAACTGATCAATAGCGATGGCAATACTTCCAAATACACCCACATTGGCTTTCATGACTTTTTCACTGTATGTATCTGTATTATCAGATTCTGTATGATAGTGTAATTCTGTCCAGGAGTATTCCTCACTGTCCTTTACTTCATCAGAACATGTGTCTGTTGTGTTTAAGAAATATGGTACACCTGCGCCTCTGTAAGATACACCATCTTCCATGGTAGTCGTATCCAGTGTTTCACTTTGAATACCATTTTCATAGTCTTTGACTGCCACATCCAGAACACCACTTTCTGACAATTCTTTAACTACAGAAGCATATTCAGGAACGCAGGAAACCACAAAGGCATCTCCTCCGTCATCAAAAGCACATAATTCAAAGTTAAACAATGCCAGTGTCTTTTCAGCCCATTCAGGATGTACATTGTTAATCAGCTCATAAGCACCTCTTGTCCAGTCAAATTCTGTACCTGTAGCACCCCATTCTTCTGCACCATGCGCAACAACTACAATGTCGTTTTCAGGTGTATAGCCACTGTCAATCATACCTTTTGCCATAGTCATGATGGCACCGATAGCACTGCAGTCATCCTGGAAACCTGTAAAATACATATCATAATGACCGGCAAACAGAATCTGCTGATCATGGGATTTACCAGGAATATAGCCTACCACATCATAACTTGTGCCATTTTCCGGCTCCATAACACTGTCCACCTTTAAAGTACAGGTTGTGTTTCCGTTGTCTATAGCTTCTTTGATCTGTTTATATTCATTCATAGTAATGATGGTTGCAGGAATGACATCTTCAGCACATACGTCCTGAATCTGGTGTTCATCATCACTGTTTCTTCCATACCCATCAAGATCATAAGTCACAAGAGCTTTTGCACCATGCTCATAGGCTTCATAAATATAGCCGCCAATCCAGGATTCATTTAGCTGGTCAACACCAACCAGAGCAATCTTATCCTTAACATCTTTTCCTTCATAATCCTGTTTGAATCCTGTACCACAATCAACGATTTCTGCAGTAATACCGTTTTCATCTGTACCGTTTACCATGTAGGAAACCGGCATCAGATCAATATCTGTACCCTCAATAGTCAAGGAGGCATCATTATACTGCCACTTGTCTACTGTGACAGGAATCTTTTCCACATTCTGCAAACCGATGGACTCCATCTGTTTCGCAATAAAATCTGCAGCTCTGTGTTCCGCATCGGATCCAGATGTTCGAAATCCCAGTACATTTTCATGCATGGAAGTGTCTGTGGATAATGTTTCTGTAAGATTGTAGGCATAGTCCATATCGATGGCTTCTACATACTTGTTCACAGCATCCTGATAGAAACTTTCATCATTTGCGGCACTTTCTGCTTTACAGCCAGTTAAGCTGATCAGCATGAGCACACTAAGGCTTACTTTTAAATTGTTTTTCATTTTTCTTCCCCTTTCAACAATAAAAAAGACAGATGCGCAAAACACACCTGTCCAAATCATCTACTTTCAGTACTTTCTGTAACAGAAATCACTTCTTATTGACCATTTCATAAGGTTACTATTTTGCACACAACTTTATAAAACTGAGCTTTTAACTCAATCAATAAGGGTAAACACCCTTCCGTATTCCCTAAATACGGTTCCAATCTCTTCGATTGGTCTTCGGCATTTGACCCGGCCGTCCGTGTAGCCTCAGCCTGAATAGGCGGTCAATTTCTGTACTTTTGTACGGCAATAGAATACTGGAAAGTAAATAAAAAAGCAATTAGTTTTTTTCTAACTGCTCTACAATCATCTCCACCTGATAGATGGCATCCTGTACCTGTCTTTTGGCCTGAGACATCTTATTTTGTACAAACATATCCACCAGGAAATTGTCAAAAAAGATATCAGCAAAACTGACAAATCCATCCATATCGATATCCGGAAAGGACATACCTCTTACATCCTGCAGTTCCTGGCTGAAAGTATACAGATCTCTTTTTGCTCTTTCTACACATCTTCTGGCATCTTGCACTTTGGATTGTTTCAGCATAGAGGAAAACATACCACCTCCAAGTAAATCCACAATACCCCAGTTACTGGCACTGTTCAGACAATCTTTTGCATCATACAGACTGTCAAGAGCTCTTCTGCCAGCTCTTAAAGCCTCATATTTCTCTTTATTTTCATCGTATAGCATGGTTTCAGTATAGCACATATAGCAGCTCAGATTCTTAAGAAAGTATAAAGTATGAAAAAGCCGGCAAGAGTACCGGCTTTTGACTATTCAATAAATGTGAAGATATCTCCCTTATGAATCAGATCCAGAATACATAAAGCATCTTTGGAAATATGACCCAGCAGGTTTCTTTGACCTGTATTCTTCATTGGCTTCATACAGATTTGAATTTCTGCTTTATAGAAACTCAGGTTGTTATTAACGATTAAGACATCGCCTTTTTCAAAGTATTCCTCACCACAGTCTCTGCAAGGAATATCCGCATTCTTATAAAACAGTCTTGTCCATCTGCTGCGAATCATATAGTGGATATATTCGCTTACCTGATGACTGCCATACTGCAGAATTTCTTTTTCAATATCTGTAACACCTTCAGCAAGTTCAATACCTAATGGCAATCTCTTTAAATCTCCGTGAGGTAAAATGTTGGAAATCATTTCCCCAAACTGAGTTACTTTATCTACATGAATATAGACTTCCTTCATAACATCTGCAACCTGTTTGAATTCTTCTTCTGTAGCAAACGCATTTCCGAATAAGATTTCATCCACGTTATTCATCGCAAGAACATGTCTTACCTGATCAGCTACGGACATGAATCTGTGATCTTCGATTGTCACAAGACCATCGTGCACAGGCCATGGACCATGGGCTTTTTTATCATGAGATGTTATAAACAATGCTACTTTGACACCTTTTTCTTTCCAGTGTTCATTGATTTCCATGGTGGATTCAAGATCTGCACCTGTATATTCCTGAGGATAGAAATTATGACATACTGAAAGATTATCAGGGTTTGCACCACCGTCTAATGCTGCATCAATTGCCGCAATAAATCCTGCAGACATTTCCACACCAACACCATAATGATTGTTAATCAGTGTGACGTCTCTTTCATCTCTGTAGCACATATCCATACGCAGGATATCAATACCCATTTCATTGATGACTTCCAGATGAGATTCATCTGCACCAAGCATCTTCAGACAATCCGTATTGGCATCTCCACATACCTTCATGCCATACTTATGGGCAATTGCTGTAAAGTTTTTAAAGTAAGTAATGATTTCTTCTCTTGTTCCCGGTACTGAGAAGATAGAAGTAAAGATTTTTGTAAATCCATATCTGGAAGCCAATTGAAGATAAGATTCGATTTCTTCCATTGTTTCCTGTTCAGGATATAAAGATACACCTAAAGTAATCATGTTTTCCTCCTTTTGATTATATGATTTCTCCATTACTTTCTATACATGTATGATACCATGCAAAGCTGTCTTTTTTATAACGGTTTAATGTGCCTTTCCCTTCATCATCCATATCTACATAGATGACTCCGTATCTCTTTCTCATTTCACCTGTAGAAGCAGACACAAGGTCAATAATACCCCATGGAGTATAGGCAATCAGATCCACACCGTCTTCATTGATGGCTTTATCCATCGCTTCTACATGGCCTCTAAAATATTCAATACGATACGGATCATGCACACTGCCGTCTTCTTCCAGAACATCTTTGGCACCAAGTCCGTTTTCCACAACCATGATAGGTACCTGATATCTGTCATAGAAAGCATTCAGACTGTAACGTAATCCATCCGGATCCATAGCCCATCCCCATTCAGAGTATTGCAAATACGGATTCTTATATCCTAAAGAGAAGTTTCCTCCGGAATCCTTCTGTACATCTGTATGTGTTGTTTCACAGCTTGTAGAATAATAACTGTAGGACATGAAGTCTACACAACCATTCTTCAATACTTCCGCATCTAATGCATACTTTTCGTACTGTACATCATATTTTTTCCATAAACGTTTTGCATAATGAGAATAGGCACCTCTGATCATGACATCTCCTGCATAATAGAAGCCTTCCTGCATCTTCTGCTGAGCACATAACATGTCTTTTGGATCGCATGTCAGCGGATATGTCACCACACCCGCAATCATACACCCCATCTTAAAAGATGGATACTGTTTATGCGCATAAGCTACTACTTTGGCACTTGCCACAAACTTATTATGCAATTCATCAAATAATGGCGGTACTTTTTCTTTTGGATACTGAGGGAATAATGTTGGCATTAAGATTGTTGTATTGATTTCATTGAATGTCAGCCAGTAAGTAACATCATTCTTATATTCTTCAAATATCGTCTGACAGTACTTCTCATACAGTAAAATAGTATTTCTGTTCTGCCATCCACCTAAATGTTCCTCAATATATAACGGATCATCATAATGAGAAATGGTAACCAGAGGTTCAATGGAATACTTATGCAGTTCATCAAATACTGCATGATAGAAATCCAGTCCTGCCTGATTAGGATAATCTTCATCTCCATGAGGATAGATACGTGGCCACGCAATGGACATTCTGAACATCTTTAATCCCAGTTCATGGAATAAAGCAATATCTTCTTTATATCTGTGATAGAAATCAGTGCCAATGTGATTAGGATAATAATATCCATCCAGTACTGCATATCTTTCACCCGGTTCCAGTTCTTTTGCAAAATTCGGTTTTGTCTTTGGATTACCATCTTTATCCATGCAGGTAACCATTCTTCTGGTAGATGCTGTAGCGCCGGTACTCACATCACATGAAGACATACCTCTTCCACCTTCATTCCATCCACCTTCATACTGATTGGCAGCAGTAGCGCCACCCCAGAAAAAATTCTTTGGAAAACTCATATGTATGGTATATATAAATCAGCTCATCCAGCTGAGTTAAATCTATATACATCTCCTTTCTCTTCCGGCTTAGTATCG